>NZ_JAKVIJ010000017.1:0-52502 GCF_022760965.1 Simplicispira sedimenti | reverse complement strand
AACCAGAACCACCGCAAGCAGCAACCTTCTGTTCAGCGAAGCCTTGCATTGTACATCGGTTTTTAACCAACTTTCAAGTCACAAGGAACTTTTTTGCCCCACCGCCCAAATCCAACAAAACCGTCAGCTCCAAGCAGCGAAGCCCACTAGTGTATCACGGAAATGCCTCACTCACCATGCACCCCCTGGATCGCTCGACCCTCCTGACAAACTGAGACTCAGATCCGGTGCATGACCTTGTCGGACTGACTGCGCAGGCGTGCGACCAGGGCAGGCGCAATTTGATTCAAGGGCAGTACTTCATCCGCAGCACCATGGGCGATGGCCTCACGGGGCATTCCAAAGACGATACAACTGGCCTCATCCTGCACATAGTTGTAACTGCCAGCATCCTTCATCTCGCGCATGGCTGTTGCACCGTCCGCGCCCATTCCCGTCAACATGACGCCATAGGCATTTCGGCCCACCATTGCCGCAGCTGACTTGAACAGGACTTCTACCGAGGGCTTGTGACGGTTGACCGGGGGGCTATCATCCACCACGGCCACATAGTTAGCTCCACTGCGGCTGATATGGAATTGCTTTCCCCCCGGAGCAATATAGGCATGGCCTGGCAGAATGCGCTCGCCATTCACTGCTTCTTTGACAGTGATCTGGCACAAGCTGTTGAGTCGAGCAGCAAAACTGGTGGTGAAACCTGCGGGCATGTGCTGCGTGATCACGATGGCCGGAGAATCGGCAGGCATGTGCACCAGTATTTCCTTGATTGCCTCTGTTCCCCCCGTCGATGCGCCGATAAAGATCACCTTTTCCGTCGAGAGCCGCCCTAACAAACCGGCCGCAGGCGTGGTTGGATTGCCACTTGTCACCGCACTGGCCGCAGGATCCCGCGCGGAGGCTCTGCGCACTTGCGCCACAGCAGCCACACGGATCTTGTCCACAATCTGTCCCGCCAGGTCACTGAGGCCCGTCGCCACACCCACGCGAGGCTTGGCGACAAAATCCACCGCCCCCAGTTCCAGCGCTCTAAGGGTCACTTCGGCCCCCTGCTCGGTCAGCGTGGAGATCATCACCACCGGCATTGGTCGCAGGCGCATAAGTCGGCCGAGAAAATCAATGCCATCCATGCGCGGCATCTCGACATCCAGCGTAATGACATCGGGATTGAGTTCTCGGATCATCTCACGCGCCACGAGCGGATCGTTGGCGGTGCCAATGCACTCCATGTCATGTTGGCGATTGATGATCTCGCACAGGAGACTGCGAACCAGCGCAGAATCATCCACCACCACCACTCGTATCTTCTTGCTCATCGAATCCCTGTAGTTCAAAAAAGGTCCACAGACCCGCCCGCAGTGGCAGTGGCAACCGTGGCCGCATTGCCACGCTTTTCCTGCGCCACCAGCTCTTCGGGGTGAGCGTGTGCCAGCCGCTTGACCATGGCCTTGCCCGTCACAGGGAAAAAGCACACCTTGCGCGGATAGATGTCGAGAACATCTTCCGAAACCACCGGGATGCGCTCCGTGTGGAGGTAGTTGACCACGAACTGGGTATTGCGCTCGCCCACATTCATGGTAGTGAAGCTGTGCATAACCTGCGCTCCACCAAAAATCTTGGCCTGCATGGTCTCACGGCGCGCACCGAGCTTGAGCATCTCGTTGATCAACAGCTCCATGGCGTAGGAGCCGTATCTCCCCGACACATCCAAAGAATCCCCCTCCGGCAGCATGAAGTGATTCATACCGCCCACACGCATGCGACTGTCCCACAGACAGGCGGCAATGCATGAACCCAACACCGTCATGATCACCAGATCTTCGTGAGAAACGTAGTACTCGCCCGGCAGCACCTTCACTGCGTTGTACTGGAAATGATGATCGAAGAAGAAGAACGAAGCCTGCCCTGGCTTGACCGGGCGAGATTTCAGCTCATCCAGCGCCACCCGAGGCGCTGGGGAGGCACTGGTGGGATAGATATCGGGAGACAGAGGCGCAATGCGCGGTGCGCGGCGACGGTCAGGCATCCCGGAGGCATGGAGGGGTGGCGCGTTCGACATGGTGTTGACCGGAATGGATGCGTTTATAAAAAGTAGTGGACTGGACAGTAGTTGCGGCACTTAACGGCGCTCATAGACCGTCTTGCCTCGCAGGGTGAAAAGATCGCGGGACTCACTGAAGTTCTCTGCATGCCCCACAAACAGCATGCCCCCTGGCTTGAGAACCCTGTGAATCCGCTCCAGCACACGACGCTGCGTCGGTCCGTCGAAATAAATCATCACGTTGCGACAGAAAACCACATCGAAAGGCTCACGAAACGGCCAATCGTCGCGGATCAGATTGACGCTGATGAAATCGATCATGCGGCCCAGTTCAGGCTTGACACGGACCATGCCCGCATTGCTGCCCTTACCGCGCAGGAAGAAGCGCTGCAAGCGCTCCTGGCTCAAACCTTTGATGGATTCAAGCCGGTACACCCCTTGGGCTGCAGTAGCCAAGACACGCGAATCGATATCACTGGCGGTCAGCTTGAAGGAAGGGTTGTTTCCCAAGGCCTCCATCGCCGTCATCACGATGGAATATGGCTCTTCGCCCGTGGATGCCGCACTGCACCAGACGCTCCAGGGCGAACCAGCGGGCCGCGAACGCAGATGCGCCGAAAAAATGTCGAAGTGATGAGACTCTCGGAAGAATGATGTGAGATTGGTGGTCAGCGCGTTGACAAACTCCTGCCATTCATTCCCGTCGTGAGATTCCAACCACCCCAAATAATCATTGAAACTGGTATGTCCGGTCTCACGCAGTCTGCGCGACAAACGGCTATAGACCATGGCGTGCTTGCCGTCATGCAAACTGATCCCTGCACGTTGGTAGATCAGGGATTTGACCCGCGCAAAATCAGCATCCGTCCAGACGAACTCCCGGCCTTGGGCCAAAGGACCTGCAGTGGACGCAGCAGGCTCACGCGCTGGCCTGCGGCGCTCGGGTGCTAGCTCTGCAGAAGCATCTGTTTGGCGCAACATGCTGGATCTTTCCGATAAGGGCGACCGCTCGGGTCATACGCAGAAGGTGTGGAGGCGCCGTGCCGTGGCACAGCCCCTGTACCTCAACTCGCCGATGCCAGCCCCATGTCCAAGCCAGACATCAGCTTTTCGATGTCCAACAGAATGAGCATGCGCTCGCCCACCGAACCCAGGCCCATGATGCAATCGTTGTCGATCACGCTTTCAATGTCCGGTGCCGGACGAATACTCTCCGCTGAAAGCTCCATCACATCGCTGACGGAATCGACCACGATCCCCACTACACGGTTACGCAGGTTCAGGATGATGACCACGGTGAAACTGTTGTACTCAGCCTTGGAGCAGTTGAATTTCAAGCGCATGTCCACGATCGGGATGATGGTGCCACGCAGGTTCACCACCCCTTTGATGAACGCCGGCGCATGGGCAATGCGCGTTGGTGGCTCATAGCCGCGAATCTCCTGTACCTTCAGGATGTCGATGCCATATTCTTCCTGATCCAAGCGAAAGGTCAGGTATTCACGTGCACCCGTGGTTGTCGTTTCAGTGTTTTTTTCCATCACGTTCATGGGAATTCCTCCTCACTTGAGTGCATTCAAACCAGCTCCGCGCCTCAATGGCGCGCGCGCCTGACCAAGCCGCCAATGTCCAGAATCAAGGCAACCCGCCCATCCCCCAGGATCGTCGCCCCAGACACATTGGGTACCTTGCGGTAGTTGGATTCCAGGTTCTTGACCACAACCTGGTGTTGCCCCAGCAGCTCATCGACCAGCAAAGCGACACGGTTACCGTCGTCTTCGACCACCACCATGATGTTGCTCGACTTGTCCATGTCGAACCGTGGCACCTCGAACACTTTTTCCACCGCAATGACGGGCATGTACTCCTCGCGCACCTTCACCAGTTGCGAGCCCTGGGCCACGGTATTGACATCATCGGGGTTGACTTGGAAAGACTCGACCACGGACGACAAGGGCAAGATGTACACCTCGTCGCCAACACCCACCGACATGCCGTCCATGATGGCAAGGGTCAGTGGCAGACGGACAGACACCTTGGTTCCGTAGCCCTCAGAGGAATCGATCTCCACCGTGCCATTGAGGGCTGCAATATTGCGCTTGACCACGTCCATGCCCACGCCACGCCCGGACACATCCGTCACAGTGTCAGCGGTGGAGAAGCCTGGTGCAAAAATGAGTTGCCAGACTTCCTGATCGCTCATCTGGTCAGACACGTCCATCCCCCGCTCGCGGGCTTTGTTGAGGATCTTCTCGCGTGACAGGCCACGCCCATCGTCGCGCACCTCGATGACGATAGAGCCCCCCTGGTGCGATGCGGACAGCGTGATAGTGCCGTGCTCTGACTTACCCTTGGCAAGGCGTTCTGCGGGCATTTCAATTCCATGATCCCCGCTGTTGCGCACCAAGTGCGTGAGAGGATCGGTGATTTTTTCAACCAAGCCCTTGTCCAGTTCGGTCGCCTCACCCAGGGTCACCAGCTCCACCTTCTTGCCCAACTTGTTGGCCAAATCACGCAACATGCGAGGGAATCGGCTGAATACGATGGACATGGGAATCATGCGAATCGACATGACCGATTCCTGGAGATCCCGGGTGTTGCGATCCAGATCAGCCAAACCAGAAAGCAGCTGCTGATACACGGCCGGGTCCAACCCCTGGCTGTTCTGTGCAAGCATGGCTTGGGTAATGACCAGCTCCCCCACCAGGTTGATCAACTGATCCACCTTGCTTACCGAGACACGAATGGTGTTGGACTCCATTTGTGCCTGGGATCCCGCCTTGGCTTCCACGGCAGGCTTGGGTGCGATGCGTGTGACTGCAGAGGTCGGCTCAATGGCCCCCAAGGCATTGGCGGGTTTGCTGCCTGGCGCACCAGGTGCATCTGCAAAGAAGCCGAAGGCGCCATGTTCAGGGCTCTCTTCCGAGCCGGGGGCGGAGGGAGCTGTTGCAGGTGCCGAGGCATCCTGGATCTGTATCTGCTCCTTGGAGACGTGGAAAGCGAACAGGTCCAACAGATCGTTGTCTGTGGACGAGGTCTCCACAGCAAACACCCGCACCGAGGGGTTGTCGCCAGGCACATCGGCAATGGTCCCAAGGCCGGGAATGTCTCGGAAAAGTTCTTTGATGGCTTCAGCCTGCTCCGTTCGCTCGACCGGTCCAATGCGAATCTGCAAGGACCGAACACCGGGCTTGGCCGCAGGCGCCGCTGGCGCTGCCGGCGCCGGTACTGGCGCTACGGGCACTGGTGCTGCCACAACGGCCTGTAGTTTGGCCGTCTCCACCGGCACCTGCCCTGCGGCAAGCACGCTGATACGTTGCACCAGATCTGCGGTCGAAGGCGGCTCATCCTGGGCGCCGGACTGGTGCCGCGCCAACAGGCTGCGAGACGCGTCAGCAGACTCCAGCAGCACATCCACCATCTGAGGAATGGGCTGGAGTTCATGGCGCCGCAGGCGATCGAGCAGAGACTCCATCTGGTGCGTCAACTCGGCCACATCGGCGAATCCGAAGGTAGCCGCTCCACCTTTGATGGAATGGGCGCAACGGAATATGCCGTTGAGCTCCTCGTCGTTGGCCTGCTCCAAATCCAGATCGAGCAGCATCTGCTCCATCTGGTCCAGATTCTCGGCCGCCTCCTCAAAGAAGATTTGGTAAAACTGTGACAGGTCGAAATCGGCGCCTGCACCTTCTTGGTGAACTTCTGCCATGGGGGACTCCTGTGTGCGTGCCGCCTGCGACCGCGCCGATCAGCGGATCACCTTCTTGAGCACTTCGATCAAGCGATTCGGATCGAAGGGCTTGACCAGCCAGCCGGTAGCGCCCGCAGCCTTGCCAGCCTGCTTCATCTGATCACTCGATTCGGTGGTCAGGATAAGGATGGGAATGGTCTTGAACCGCGGGTCCTCCCGCAGCTTGCGCGTCAGGCCGATACCGTCGAGCCGGGGCATGTTCTGGTCGGCGAGCACGAGGTCGATGTGGTGGGTCTGCGCCTTTTCCAGCGCATCCTGTCCATCGACCGCCTCGACCACCTGGTAGCCGGCACCCGTCAAGGTGAAAGAAACCATCTTCCGCATGGACGGAGAGTCATCTACGGCGAGGATCGAATGCATTTATTGCTCCAACGGTCTTATTGGTTGCTGAATATATCGGGGTTTGCGAGCTTGTCTGCCATCAGAACAAATCGATGGAGCCCGCATCCATCTCACTCTGGGTCACAGGATTGGGTCGATCCGGCGCCATTTCCACAAAGGACGCCGCTTCCTCTCCATCCTCCTGGCCCATGGATTCTGCGGCCAGTCGAAAAGCACAAGACTGCAGCACCTTGGTGGTGTGCCAGATCAATTGCGAGGCCATGTCCTGGAATTGCAGTTCCGTGACTGCGCTGCGCAGGGCCTCGCGGGCCGCCTGAAGTTCCGGTGAATCCCCCACATTGGACTCGGTCAGGTTTTGATTGGCAACGCCAAAGCGCTCCAACAGGTTGTCCGTGGCATGGCTGATCAGCCCTTCAAGGCGGTGCAGGTCATGCATGACCACGAGCAGCGAATCCTGCACTTCGGCAGCCACCATCACAGGCAGGCGAACCTCCGGACCCCCAGGACTTGTTGGCTCTGATTCCATCGCTCCTCCATTGCCGCTGATGGTGACAAGATACACGAATCTCTCTCACCGCCCTACGAGTAAAACCCGAAGCCCTGCCACACCAGTGGCACCCCTGGCCCATTCCATCGCTTACGCTCTCCGAACCAGAGGACCGACAACGTTGTTTGTACCAATTTGTATCCTATGATAGCCCTAACCATGCAAGATGGTGCAACAGATACAACTTTGCGCATCCTTCATTTGGAGGACTCGCCCGCAGATCAGCAACTGACCCGGCTGACGCTGCGCCGTGCAGGCTGGAACGCAGACATCCTGGCCGTCGATACCCTGCAGGCTTTTCAGGATGCACTGGACCACATGGACTGCGATGTGGTGCTGGCGGACTACCATCTGCCCGGCTTTACCGCGCTGGACGCTTGGGCATTGCTGACCCAGCACTCCGATCCCCCCCCGTTCATCCTGCTTTCCGGTGCCATTGGCGAAGCCGCTGCGGTAGAGGCCATCCGCCAGGGCATGGCGGACTATGTGCTCAAGGACGACCTCGCCCGCCTGCCCCACGTCATTGAACGGGCGTTGGAAGTACACAACGCCCGCAAGGCCCAGGCCCGCGCCGCAGCGGAGTTGGCCATGTCACGCCAAAGCCTGGCCGAGCTGACCGAACACCTGCAAACCTCCATCGAGCAGGAGCGCGCCGCCATCGCGCGCGAAATCCACGATGACATCGGCGGCGCACTGACGGCCGTTCTGTTCGACCTGTCCTGGATCGGACGCCATGCGCAACAGGCACCGGTGCAGGAGCACGCCCAAGCCGCCACCGCCATGCTGCAGCACGCCCTGGGGGCCAGCCAGCGCATCATGATGAACCTGCGCCCTCCCATGCTGGACCAGGGGCTGGTGGCCGCCCTGCAATGGCTGGCCGACAATTTTGGCCAGCGCACGGGTATCGCTGTGACCCTGCAACTGTGCAGCGCGCGCATGGATCTGACCGACGCCGTGCAGCTGGTGGCCTACCGCACCGCGCAGGAAGCCCTTACCAACATCTCCAAGTATGCCCAGGCCACGAGTGTGCGCATGGAGCTGACCGATACCGAGGACGTGCTGACACTGGAAGTGACCGACAACGGCCGGGGCTTCGACCCCGCCGCTCCGGCCCGGCCCCGGTCCTTCGGCCTGCAGGGACTGCGCGAACGTGCACGGACCGTGGGCGGCTGGCTGGATGTGAGCAGCCGTCCTGGCCAGGGCAGCTCGGTGATACTCTCGGTGCCCCTGCACCCCCTGCCAGACTCTGGAGAAGTCCCATGATCCGCGTTGTGCTGTGTGACGACCACGCCGTGGTGCGCCGCGGCATCCGCGACACCCTGGCCGAGTCCCCCGATATCGAAGTCACCGCCGAAGCAGGCAGCTACCCCGAGCTGCGCGAAGCGCTGCGCACCGCACCCTGCGACATCCTGCTGCTCGACCTGAACATGCCCGGCCGCAGCGGACTGGAGGTGCTGGCCAGCCTCAAGGAGACACACTCGTCCATCAAAGTGCTGGTGGTGTCCATGAACCCGGAAGACCAGTACGCCGTACGCTGCCTGCGCGCCGGTGCCCAGGGCTATGCCAGCAAGGCCGCTGACCCGGTGGCGCTGATCGAGGCCGTGCACACCCTGGCCCATGGACGCAAATACCTGACGCCCGAAGTCGCCCAGATGCTGGCCGAGAGCGTTGCCCAGCCCGAAGACGTAGCGCTGCACACCACGCTGTCGGAACGGGAGTTGCAGACCCTGCTCAAGATCGCCTCCGGCCGCAAGCTGTCGGAAATCGCCGAGGAACTGATGCTCAGCCCCAAGACCGTGAGCGTGTACCGCGCGCGCGTGCTGGAAAAGCTCAAACTCACCAACAACGCCGAACTCACGGCCTACGCCATCCGCAACGCACTGGTGTAATAGTTACAGAATAAATACGGCGATAGCGCCCTATTTACAAGAGCTAGTAGCTATGATTTTTATAGCATTTCGACTATAAACCGATCGTATCCAACGCCCGCTGGAACAACGTGAGCACAGGCTGCTCCAGCATGGGCAGGGTCGCAGCAATGCCCAGCAGACCCACGCTGAGTGTGACCGGAAAACCCACAGCATAGATGTTCATCTGCGGCGCAATGCGCGAGATGACACCCATGGTCAGGTTCACGAACAGCAGCAACGCAATCATGGGCAGCGCAATCCACAGGGCGCTGGAAAACAGTGCGGCGCCCATCTCGTGCAAGCGCATCTGCTGCAGCGACTGCAGGAAGTTGCCGTCGGTCGGAAAACGCTGGAAGCTCTCAACCACCGCCATCAACACCATCAGGTGGCCGTTGATGACCACGAACAGCAGCATGGCCAGGTAACCATAGAACCGCGCCACAGCGCTGACCTGCGCGTTGGTGGTGGGATCGAAGAAGGCAGCGAAGTTCAGGCCCATCTGCAGGCCCACCACCTCCCCCGCCAGCTCCACGGCGGCAAAGACCAGGCGCATGGCAAAGCCGATGGCCAGCCCGACGGCCACCTGCTGCGCAACGGCACCCAAGGCCTGGGGGCCGTTGATCGACACCACCGGCTGATCCGTCAACACGGCCTGGGCGCAGAGCGCCACGAAGAAAGCCAGGCCAATCTTGGCGCGCATGGGCACGGCACGCATGGAAAACAGCGGCGCCACCGAGAACAGCGCCAGCACACGCAGAAACGGCCAGAGGATGGGCGAGATCCATGCCACCAGTTGCGATTCGGCAAAAGTGATCATGGCGCGGGAGCGGAACGCGCGGTGTTCAGCCGATGACCGAGGGAATGGACTCGATGGTGCGCCGGATGTAGTCCACCAGCGTGGTCACCATCCACGGTCCGGCAATGGCAAACACCGCCACTGCGGCCACCAGCTTGGGCACAAAGGCGAGCGTGGCTTCATGGATCTGGGTGATGGCCTGGAAAATACTCACCACCAGACCCACGCCCATCACCACGCCCAGCACGGGCATGGCAATCATCAGGAGCAGCGTGAGCGCATCGCTGCCGATCGTGAGCACCATCTGGGCCGTCATGGCTGCATTCCTACAAAGTTCCTAAGTGACAAAACTGGCCGCCAGCGAGCCAATGAGCAGGTTCCACCCATCGGCCAGCACAAAGAGCATGAGCTTGAAGGGCAGTGCCACCAGCACGGGCGAGAGCATCATCATGCCCAGCGACATAAGGATGCTGGACACCACCATGTCGATGACCAGAAAAGGGATGAAGATCAAAAAACCGATCTGAAACGCGGACTTGAGCTCGCTGGTGACAAACGCCGGAATCAATACCCGCATGGGCGCCGTTTCGGCGGAAACCGACGCATCGAGCTTGGCCAGCCGCGCAAACAAGGCAAAGTCGGACTGGCGCGTCTGCTTGAGCATGAAGCTGCGCATGGGCGCCTGGGCGCGATCGACGGCCTGCTCAAAACTGATGGCGTCCTTGGTGTAGGGCAGGTAGGCGTCCTGGTACACCTTGTCCAGCGTCGGCCCCATCACGAAAAAAGTCAGAAACAGCGACAGACCAATGATCACCTGGTTGGGTGGCGCCGACTGTGTTCCCAGCGCCTGGCGCAGCAGCGACAGCACGATCACGATGCGCGTGAACCCCGTCATCATCAACAAGATGGCCGGCAGGAACGACAGCGCCGTAAAGAACAACAGCGTCTGGATAGGCACCGAAAAGCTCGTGCCGTTGCTGCCAGAGCCCACCAGCACCGGCAGGCTGCCCCCCGACTGCGCCCAGGCCGACACCTGCCAGGTGCACAGCACCAGCGACGTCAGGACACGAATGGCACGCCACCCTTCACGGCGCATGGTGCGGCTCCGGTGGCGCAGGAATGCGCGTCTGCTCCTGCAGGGCGCGGGCAAAGTCCGGCGCGGGCACAGGCGCGGCGGGTGCAGAGAGCACATGCAGGCACTGGATGTTCTGCGCCGTCACGCCCAACACCAGCAAAGTGCGGGCGTTCTCGGGCCCGACCTCCACGGTCACCACACGCTGGTGCGGACCCACGGCCACGGCAGATACCACCTTGGACACCATGCCCCCACCGGCCATGCCACCGGCTTGGCGCTGCTGCAAGCGCCGCACCAGCCAGGGCAAGGCGGCCATGGCCGCCATGAACAGCACTACGGCGACCAGCGCCTGGGTCATCGCTCCATCAGCCACGGCTGAGCCTGCGCAAACGCTCGGAAGGGGTCACCACATCGGTCAAGCGGATACCGAATTTGTCGTTCACCACCACGACCTCGCCCTGGGCGATGAGGTAGCCGTTGACCAGCACGTCCATGGGCTCGCCGGCCAGCGCGTCCAACTCCACCACCGACCCCTGGGCCAGTTGAAGAATGTATTTGATGGGCACCTTGGTGCGCCCCAGCTCCACAGACAACTGGACCGGAATGTCCAGCACCATGTTGATGTCCTGGGTGGGCGCGTCATTGCTGGCCCCGGAAAAGGGCATGGCCGCACCACCCGTCAGCGGACCGCCCTGCTCAGCGGCACCCGACTCTTCGGTGCGCTTTTGCTCCTCCAGCGCCTCGGCCCAATCGGCAAAAGGGTCGTCTGCGGCGTCGCCGGGCTTGTTGTCGGGGTTTTCTTCAGAGGCCATTCTTCTCTCCCATCCAGCCCGCATCGCCAGTGCGCAGGCACTCTTCGATGCGGATCGCGTATTTGTTGTTGTGCGTGCCGTACTGGCAATCGAACACAGGAACCCCACCAACGGAGGCACGGATGCGCGGCTGGCGATCCAGCTCGATGAAATCGCCGGGCTTCATGGCGAGCAACTGCTCCACGGTGGTATCGGTTTTGGCCAGCTCGGCCACCAGGGTGACTTCAGCGGCCTGGATTTCGCGCGACAGCACACGCACCCAGCGCCGGTCCACCTCGATCGAATCGCCCTGGGTGGACGAATACAGCACATCGCGGATGGGCTCCAGCGTGGCGTAGGGCATGCATACATGGATGGCGCCTGACAGATCGCCGATTTCCAGCTGGAACGCCGTGGACACCACGATCTCGCTGGGCGTGGCAATGTTGGCAAACTGGGGTTGCATCTCGGAGCGCTGGTAATCCAGCTCCAAGGGGTAAATACCGTGCCAAGCCTTCTTGTATTCGGTGCAGATCACATCGACCAGGCGGTTGATGACACGCTGCTCGGTGGGTGAAAAATCCCGGCCCTCGATACGCGTCTGGAACTTGCCCACGCCCCCGAACAAGGTGTCGATGACACCAAACACCAGCGAGGGCTCGCACACAATGAGTCCGCTGCCGCGCAGCGGCCGGATGGCGACGATGTTGAAGTTGGTGGGAACCGCCAACTCGCGCAAGAAGGCGCTGTAGCGCTGTACAGCCACCGTACCCACCGAGATTTCAGGACTGCGGCGGATGAAGTTGAACAGGCCGATGCGAAAGTTGCGTGCAAACCGCTCGTTGACGATCTCCATCGTCGGCATGCGGCCACGGACGATGCGCTCCTGACTGGAGATGTCGTAGTTGCGCACCTCCCCGTTTTCGAGAACCTCTTGCTCGGTCTTCTGGCTCTCCCCCGTGACCCCTTCCAAGAGGGCATCGACCTCTTCCTGCGATAAGAACGATTCGCTCATGGCGTACTCCTGTGCAGGTCACTGGATGATGAAGCTGGAGAACAGCACCCGTCGCACCGGGTTGGCCGCCTTTTTCGCGCGGGGACGTTCTTCCGCATCGTCGGCCTCGGCATCCTTGGGTTTGGCTTTGGCCACTTCAAAACCCAGCGGTCGCGAGACCTCACGCAAGATGTCGTTCGCCAGTTTTTCCTTGCCCTCACGCGTCAGCAGCTCTTCGGCCGTGCGCTGCGAAGCCAGCAGCAACACCCCATTGCGTATGGTGGGCATGTTCTGCTTGACCAGGGTTTCGGTCTTGAGATCCGCCAACTCCAAGGTAATACCCAACTGGGCAAACCGCTCGCCCCCGTTGTCCGCCAGGTTGACCACCAACATGTCCAAAGGCAGAAACACGGAAGGCGTTGCTGGCTCGGCAGCCTTGGCAGGCGCTTCCTCGCCCTCTTCGCTGTGGGCCTTGCTTTTGAGAAACCAGAAGGCACCGCCCCCACCTACGACCAGCAGCAACACCAGCGCGCCGACAATGATCAGCAGCTTCTTGCTCTTGGCGGGCTTCTTGGCGGTATCGGCAGGTGCGTTGGTGGACACGTTGTGGTTCCCAGCTTCAGGTACAGGCACTTGCGGCGCGTTGGAGCAACGTCAATGCCGCAGGCATGGCCCATTATTGGGCACATGCCAATGCATGATAGCCAGAATAAAACGGCAAAACCACGGCATTCTGGGGTGCTGCGCGTGCCTGCCCCCCCGCCCGTGATGCCAGAGGCTCAGACGAAGAGATCCACGGCGCGATCGGTCAGCACACGGACGCCGACCCGGGCTGTGGTGCCCGCCTCACCCGCCCGCGCAGCAGTCCCCGAGGGTTGGCCCGACTGCCCGGGTGACCGCTCCTGCTGACCACCCTGGCGTCCCGCGGACAGGCCCACGGTCAAACCAGCCAGCTCCAGGCCCTGCTGGCGCAGCAGCTCACGCAGTTGGGATTGGTCTGCATCCAGCACATCGCGCGCTTGCGCCTGGTCGGCCATGAGCGACACATGCGCCTCGTTGCCCTGCAAGGCCACGCTGACGTCCACCAGGCCCCCTTCATGCTCCACCGTGAGCTGGGCCTTCTGCAGGTTCTGGTTCACCCAGTACGTCACCTGTTCGGTCAAGGCCTCCTCGGCGGCCACCATGGCCGCTTCGTAAGAGGCTTCTGCGCCCGGCAGCTGCGCGGCTTCCGTGGAGCCCAACTCGGTTCCAGGGGCTGCGCCACCTTGTTGTTGCCCCAGGCTCTGCCCTTGCTCCTGGGAACGTGTGGAATGGGGAGCAGCAACGGCAGCGCCGCCTGCGACCGACGGATCCAGCGCCTCAACTGGCACAGGGCCAGCCTCACGTGGCCCACCAGCCCCACCCAACAAAGCGCCCTGCGCCTGCAAGACCGCAGGCGCCACAGCGCTGGCGGACGGCGCAACGGCCCCATCACCGCCACCGGCCACCGCCAGCTTGGTGGCACCCGCCTTGCCAGTGAGTGCCCTGTCCTGCAAGGAAAGCGCCGCGCCCACGACTGCTGCGCCCTTGCCCCACAGGCCTGCCGACGACTTTGCCGCCGCTATACCGCCGCCCTCGGCAGAGAGAACCGCCCCCCCCGCCACGGCTGCATCCATGCGTGTCGTCTGGGCTACGAGGCCGTCTGCCAGCACTTGTGCAAGCACGCCCGACAGATTGCCTCCCTCGGCGCCCAAGAGATTCACCGCTGCCGGCAAAGCACCGCTCCCGGCTTGCCCCGCCAACGGCACCGCGCCCTGCACACCCGCTGGCTGTGCAGGCAATCCCTGCTGCGCCAGCAACCCCGCCTGCAACAGGCCCTGCGCGATCTCGGCCGAGGTGGGCACGCTATCCTGGGGAGTGGTGCCATCGGACTGCGACAACAAGCCTTCGTTGCCTGCCACGGTGATGGCGCCCTCGTCCCCCCCCATCGCTGCGAGCAAGGCGAGAAACCCCCCGGCCGCCGCGCTGTCGTCGCCAGTCGGAGGCTGTCCGGGCTTCTGCCGAGCGATGGCTGCGGCGTTGTGGGCGGGTTGTCCGGGAACACGTGTGGTTTCCATGATTTTTCTCCTGGGCCTTCAATGGCCGTGGGCGGACGACCGATGCCGCAAGGCGGCACGCTCATCGGTCATCTTCTGGTCCCGCCGGGCCTGCGCCTGGAGGGCTTCCATCTGTCGCTTTTCCAGCAGCTTGCGCAGACTGGCCAACCGGACCTCGGCGTCGCGCAATTGCTGCTGTGCCAAGGCGACTCGCTGGGCATGGTCGTCCACCACGCCCGACTGCAACCCTGCCGCATGGTCCAACCGGCCCATGAAGTGGTAGTGGTGGAACATCACCTCGGGGGCGACAGTGGCCTGCGCCCGCATGCCCCAGCGGCTCTCGGTCTCCTGTGCATAGCCCTGGAGCACCTGCAGTTGGTCCTGGGCGGCGCGCTGCGCGCCCTGGGCATGCTGCAGCACGCGGCGCGCCTCGTCGCGCTGGCGGGTGGCCATTTCCACGGCCACAGACAGTGCGTTGGGCTTGGTCATGTTCTTGCCTCGCCTCACTGTTGCAGCACTGCGCCCATGGCGTCAATGCTGTCTTCAAAGGTGGCGGCCTCGAACATGCCCTGCTGCAAGAAGGCTTGCTGGGCAGGCTGCAGGCGAATGGCCTCGTCCAGCAGCGGGTCCGAACCGCTGAGGTAAGCGCCCACCTGCACCAGGTCGCGGCTCTTCTGGTAGCGCGAATAGATGGCGCGGAACTGCCGCGCCAGCTCGAAGTGATCGCGCGTGACGACGTTATGCATCACGCGCGATGCCGATTGTTCAATGTCGATGGCCGGGAAATGCCCACTTTCTGCCAGGGCGCGCGAGAGCACGATGTGCCCGTCCAGAATGGCGCGGGCGGCATCGGCAATGGGGTCCTGCTGGTCGTCCCCTTCGGACAACACGGTGTAGAACGCCGTGATGGAGCCCACCCCGTGCAGCCCGTTACCGCTGCGCTCCACCAGCTGGGGCAACTTGGCAAAACACGAGGGCGGGTAGCCCTTGGTAGCCGGTGGTTCGCCAATGGCCAGGGCAATTTCGCGCTGCGCCATGGCGTAGCGGGTGAGCGAATCCATGAGCAAGAGCACATGCTTGCCTTGGTCTCGGAAGTATTCAGCCACCGCCGTGGCATAGGCTGCGCCCTGCATGCGCAGCAGCGGGGGGGCATCGGCCGGTGCGGCCACCACCACAGCCCGACCGCGGTCCTGCGCGCCCAGAATGTCTTCCACAAATTCCTTGACCTCACGGCCGCGCTCGCCAATGAGGCCCACCACAATGACGTCGGCCCGGGTGTAACGCGCCATCATGCCCAGCAGCACGCTCTTGCCCACCCCCGAGCCCGCAAACAGGCCCAGGCGTTGCCCACGGCCCACTGTGAGCAGCGCATTGATGGCGCGCACTCCGGTGTCCAGCGGTTCGCGCACGGGGTCGCGATCCATGGCGTTGATCTGGCTGCGCCCCATGGGCTCGGCGGCCACATCCCGCAGGGGACCGGCGTGGTCCAGAGGATTGCCCTGCGCATCGACCACCCGCCCCAGCAGCCCTTCGCCCAGCGGTACACGCAAGGCGCCCACGCGGTTGACGGGCCGCACAGGCTCACCCAGGCGCGGCACGGGCACATACGGGGCCGCAGGCACTACCGCCGCTCCGCTGGACAGGCCGTGGATGTCGCCCGCCGGCATCAGAAAGGCCCTCTCACCCGAAAAGCCCACCACCTCTGCCAGCACCGGCGCTTTGCCAGGCATCTGCACCAGGCACTGCGAGCCCACGGGCACACGAATGCCCACGGCTTCCAGCACCAGACCGGTCAGGCGCGTCAGCGTGCCGCGCGCCTCCAGATCGGGGCCATCGGCAACGAGGGCCCGGGCGCTCCGCAGGTATTCCTGCCAGGGCGATGGAGCAAGGGGCTCAGTCGTGGCGTTCGTCACTGCCGTGCTCCCAGGGCTGCGCCAGGCCCAACGGGGCAATGGCGCGCTGCCAGCGCTTGTCCAGACTGCCGTCAATGACCATGCCCGCCTGCTCCACCAGGCAGCCACCAGGCGCCACCGACGCATCGGCCACCCACTGCACGCGCTGCGCAGTGGGCTGTTGCTGCAAGGCCGCTTCGAGCAGGGCATGGTCCTGCGGGTTCAGGCGCACCGTGGCTGTGCCGCTGTCCACCGAAAGCATGGACAGTGCTTCGCGCACCACCGGCAGCAATGCCTGGGTATCCGCCTGCAGCTCCCGGCGCACGACCTGGCGCGCAATTTCGCTGGCGAGCTCCAGCACGTCCTGCGCGGCCGTTTGCTGCAACTGGTCGAGCCGCATTTGGAAGCCTCGCACAACGGCCTCGACCCGCTGGGCAGCCTCTGCGCCCTGCTGGGCAATGTAATCGTCCAGGCGTTGCTGCCACTCCAGGCTGGCCTGGGCATGGCCTTGCGCCTGCCCCTCGGCAAAGGCATCGGTGCGCGCCTGCTCCAGGGCCTGCTGGTACTCCGCTTCGATGAGCGCAGGATCGGGGGGGGCGGGTTCGGGGGCTTCCTCTGGAACGGGTTCGGAGCCATCGACGGCGCCAAACTTCCACTGCGTGACATCGCCCACCTCCTCGCTCGGGATGAAGCGCGCGTACACCCGGCTGCTTTTAGACGAAGGCGTCGTCACCACCGCCTCCGATCACGATCTGACCCTCATCCGACAAGCGGCGCACGGTCTTGAGGATTTCCTTTTGCTGCGCCTCGACCTCGGACAGGCGCATGGGGCCACGCGACTCCAGGTCTTCACGCAGGGCTTCGGCCGCGCGCGAGGACATGTTGGAGAGGAACTTCTCCCGCAGCTCGGGTGCAGCGCCCTTGAGTGCGACGATGAGCGTCTCGGAAGCGATTTCCTTGAGCACCGTTTGAATGGCACGGTCGTCGAGTTTGGCCACATCGTCGAACACGAACATCTTGTCCATGATCTTCTGTGCCAGGTCGGGATCGTGCGCACGGATGGATTCAAGCACTGCCGTATCGATATTCGTGCCCAGCAGGTTGATGATTTCTGCCGCCGTTTTGACCCCGCCCAAAGAGGTCTTGCGGATCTTGTCGCCACCGGCGAGCACCTTGAACAGCACCTCGTTCAGGTCCTTGAGCGCCATGGGCTGTATGCCCTCGAGCGTGGCCACGCGCAGCATGACCTCGCTGCGCTGGCGTTCGGTGAACTGTTTGATGACGGCCGCAGATTGCTCGTGGTCCAGGTGCACCAGGATGGCGGCGACGATCTGGGGATGCTCGTTGCGCAGCAGTTCGGCCACCGACAGCGGGTCCATCCACTTGAGACTTTCGATCCCCGAAACGTCTCCGCCTTGCAGGATGCGATCGATCAGCAGCCCGGCCTTGTCTTCCCCCAGTGCCCGCTTGAGCACCGCGCGCACGTAATTGCCAGTGTCCGACACCAGCAGGCTTTGCGCCGCAGCCACGTTGGAGAACTTGTTGATGACCTCGTCCACCTTCTCGCGCGAGACGCTGCGCATCTGCGCAATCGTCTCGCCGAGCTTTTGCACCTCTTTGGGAGAGAGGTGCTTGAAAACTTCGGCCGCCTCCTCCTCGCCCAGGGACATGAGGAAGATGGCCGCGTTGTTCAGTCCTTCTTCATCCATGGTTGGTTCTGCCCATTCATGCGTCGATCAGGCAACATCGCCATTGACCCAATTCTTCACGATATTGGCCACCGCCACCGGGTTGGAACGCGCCAGGGCACGCGCCTCTTCCAGGCGCAGTTGCTCTGGTGTGGCCACCGCCTGTTGGTCCTGCTTGGCAGGCGCGGGCAGTGCGGGCCGCTCGGGCGTATCGGCCTCCACCGCATCCAGCTGCGCGCCCGCCATCGGAATGGCCTTGGGTTGGCCCAGTGCCTTGAGCGCAGGGCGCACCAGACCCAGCAGCACCATGGCTGCGAACAGCGACATGCCCAGAGGCCACGCCAGGTTGCGCGCCAGCTCCACGGTTTCGGGCTGCTTCCACAGCGGCGTGTCGTCGGCCACCACCGTGGCGGGCTGGAAGGGTGCATTCATCAGGTTGACCGAATCGCCCCGATCCTTGTTGTAGCCCACGGTTTCACGCACCAGGGCGGTCATCTGCTCCAACTGCTCGGCCGAGAGCGGCTTGTTCTCCACCTTGCCCTTGTTGTCCGTCACGCTCTGGTAGTTGATCACCACGGCTGCGTTGACGCGCTTGATGGCCCAGTTGTTGCCGCGCGTGACACGCACCGTCTTGTCCACCTCGTAGTTGGTGGTGGATTCACGCTTGGAATTGCCCGAATCCGTGCCCTGCTGCTGCCCTGCCGCCTGTGGTGCCGGGTTGGCTCCGTTGATGGGCGCTGCCGACGGCGCCGGTGGTTGATTGGCCACAGCCCCCGCCACCCCCACCCCGGTGGAGCTGCCAGAAGCGCTTTCTTTGGTCTCCAGCACCTGCTGGCTGCGAATGGCCGATGCCTCGGGCGCCTGGTTGGGGCGGTACTGCTCCTGGGTGGAATCGGTCTGGCTGAAATCCAGCTCGGCCGTCACCTGTGCCTTGATGTTGTTGCGTCCCACCACGGGCTCGAGGATTTCCATGATGCGACGCGTGTACTGCTGCTCGATCTGCTGCACGTACTGCATTTGCTGGGCATCCACCGCATTGCCGCTGCCCGGCTCGGGCGACTGCGACAACAGCTTGCCCGTGTCATCCAGCACGCTCACGGCGGTGGGCGGCATCTCCGGCACACTGGAAGCCACCAGGTGCACGATGCCGGCCAACTGGGCGCGGTCCAGCACCCGGCCTGGATACAGGCTCACCAACACCGAGGCGGAGGGCTTTTGCTGCTCGCGGAAAAAACCATTTTGCTGCGGCAACGCCAGATGCACGCGCGCGCTCTGCACGGAGGACAGGGACTGGATGGTGCGCGTCAGCTCACCTTCGAGCCCGCGCTGGAAGTTCAGCCGCTCCTGGAACTGCGTCACCCCGAAACGGTTGCCTTCCATCAGCTCAAAGCCGGACACCGTGCCCTTGGGCAGCCCCTGCGACGCCAGGCGCAGGCGTACATCGTGCACGCGATCCGAAGGCACCATGATCGCGCCACCGCCCTCGGTATGGCGATAGGGCACGTTCATCTGCGAAAGCTGGGCAATGATGGCACCACCGTCCTTGTCGGACAAATTGGAGAACAGGACGCGGTAGTCCTGCTGACGCCCCATCACCACGGCGGCGATGGCAGCGGCCACCAGCAACACCACGCCCAGCCCCAGGCGCAAGCGCTGGGTGCGGTCGAGTGCTGAAAACCGCTGCATCCACGCTGGTGCAGCGGAGGGAGGGGTCATGGGCACTTGGGCGACTGCGGACATTGTGGTTTCCAGTATGACAGGCCCGGGAACAATCCTGGCGTGGCATCGATTATTCGGCCACCCCCCCTCTGTCGGCGGCTGGATAAGCCGCCCCTTTGTCCATCATTTCGCCCCGATGGACCGGCCCACCGCCCCTACGATAGCCCTCATCCCCCATTGCCCCCCGGACTCACTGCCATGGACCTCCGCATCCCCAGCTCCACCACCCCGCTTGCGGGAGCCGGCATTGCGCGCCGTGCGCCCGCCAGCCCCCAGGAAACCCAGTCCGCCGGTTTCTCCGACGCGCTCAAAGGCGCACTGCAATCCGTCAGCTCGGCCCAGAACCAGGCCAGCCGTATGCAGCAGGAAGTACAACTGGAAAACCCCGCCGTAAGTCTGGAAGAAACGATGGTGGCCATCCAGAAAGCGCAAATCGGCTTTCAGGCCACCTTGCACGTGCGCAACCGCATGGTGCAGGCTTACACCGACATCATGAACATGCAGGTGTGAGAAAGCGTGGAAAGCCCCACGCATCAGCATATCTGTTTGCTACTATTTTTATAGCTGTTTGCGCTGGTATCTATTGGCCTAGAGGCCAATTTTTGCACTAAGCAACCGCAACCCACACCCCCCGGCGTCCAGGCGATCACACTGCTCAGTGCATCATCTGCGGTTGGCCTTCGAACATGTGTTCGAACTGCGCCAGCCAGGGCTCTGCCAGGCAGCGGATCTGGGCATCGTTGCGCAGAATGCGCTGCATGATGCGGGTCTTTTCCTTACGGTGCTCAGGGAGCAGCTCATGCTCCTGCGACTTGAAGCGCAGTTCTTCGATCAGCACCGCACAGGCACCCTCGTAACGCACCACACCATCCCAGTCACTGGCCTGCGCCGCCTCCAGCATCTTGCGGCTGCTATCTTCGATGGCCTTGTAGTAACCAATCAGTACTTCAGACATGGTCAGGCTTCCTGCAAAACCGAACGGGTGGAATCCACAGCCTCTGCGGGAGCCGCTGCGCCCTTCATATCCATCCACGCCTGGGCCACGGGCTCGATCAGGCGCTGCACTTCCTGCATGATGGCATCATCATTTCGGACATTAGCCAGCGTCAACCTGAGCACACAGTAGTCGTACAAAGCACCCAGGTTTTGCGCCAACTCCCCGCCATCCACCCGGTCGAGTCCGGTATTCAGGCCCTCTTCGATGATGCGAATGGCCTTCGAGATGGCGTTGCACTTGCCCAGCACATCGCCCCGCGCCATGGCCCCACGGGCCGACGCAATGGCCCCGAGCGCACCCTGGTAAAGCAAGGCCACCAACTGGTGTTGGTCCATGGTGTGCATGCTGGTTTCAACATTGATGCGCTGGTAGGCGGAAGCGGCGCGGGGGCTGTGGGTGGCGAACATGCTCTGCATCCTTGTGGCAAGTTACCTTGATTATCGGCAAACGTGGGCAAAACTGAAGCCCGCCTCACTTGCTGGAGGTCTTGTTCCAGGTAGTCACCTGCTGACCAATATAGGCGTTCAGAGCATTGAGCGTTGCCAGTTGCGAGTCCAGTGCGCTGTAACGGCGGTTGAGCTGCGCCTCGACATTGGCCGCCTTCTCATTGACACGCACCTGCTCCTTGGAGTTGCGCGTCAGACTCTGCTTCAGGCTGTCATCCTTGGTCTTGAAAAAACCATCGGTGGCCAGCAAGGTGGTGGTCAGCGCCTTGATCTTGACAGCGATGCCCTGTGCTGCACCGGTCTCCGTGCTGCTGAACATCTTCTTTAGTTCATCCGGATTTGCCATGGCCGCAGAGAGCTTGGTCGAATCGATCGTCAGGCTGCCGCCGCGCTGCTGGGTGATGCCAATGGCAGACAACTGCTGGTACTGCCCCGAGGCCGTGCTGATCGACTGCATGGCGGTCCGCAGACTGCTTTGCAGGGTGATGATCGTCGAATCGCCCTGCAGCAAACCACTCTTCTTGGTGGCGGCATCGTAGGTCGTGGCCTCGTTGATCAGGTCGTTGATGGCGTTGTAAGCCGCTACGAAATCCTCGATATTTTTCTGCACCGCAGAAGAATCCTTGGTGACTGTGATTTCCACCGGCGCCGTGGTCTCCGCCAAGGCATTGAAGGTCACTCCCGATACGGTGTCAGCAAAGGTATTGGTGGCAGAGCTCACTGGAATCAGATTGACGGTGGCCTTCGCATTGGCAGCGTACTGCGACACGGTACTTCCCGCCACCAGGCGCGACAGACCCGCCGCATCGTCGTTCACACCATCGCTATCGGTCACCGACAGGCGAAAGCCTGCATCCTCGCCCGTGTTCTTGCCGCGCAGCAGCAGGCGCTCTCCCGAAGCATCCTTGAGAATGGCCGCCGTCACACCCGCATTGGCACCATTGATCTTGCCCGCAATGTCCGACAAGGTGTCGGTGGCTGCAATGGTGATGTCCACAGGCGTGCCCGTCCCCGGCGTGAAGGATGCGGGAGCCACAGTCCATTTTCCGAGCTCAAGTCGCAGAGTGCCCGCACCCAGGGCTCCACCGACAGGGAGCAACGCCGCCGAGGCCGTCGCCTGCGCCTTGGCCAGGCTTTGCACTTCGACATTAAAGCTGGTGGGCAAGGTACCGCCCACCGCAGAGGCGGTCACCGATTTAGTGTCAGACGAGGTGGCCTTCACACCATTCCAGCCCGTCAGGCTGGTGAGCTTGCTGGTGGCATCGGCAAAAGCGGAAACCAGCGACTTGACCTGCCCAAATGCAGATATCTTGGTCTGCACTGTGGCAGCCTGGAGCTTGAGGGAATCCAGGGGCTTCTTTTCCAAGGCCACCAGCTGAGAGACGATGGACTTGACGTCCAGCCCGCTACCGATGCCCGGAGATGAAATCGTCGCCATACCGACCTCCTGTTCTTTCAACCTTGCATTGTGCGACTGCAAGGGTGGGAATGAAACCCCGTCAACCACCCGGTATCACGGGCTTATTCAGCGACCAAGCATCCAACCGAAAGGCAAAACGGCGGCGACGGTGGTCACACCGGCGCCGCCTCCCCTGGCTGGAGCCCGGCGCCTCGCAGCACGCCGGGCTTTGCCCCTGCCTTGCTTACCGCAGCAGGGCCAGCACCCCCTGGGGCAACTGGTTGGCCTGCGCCACCATCGCGGTGCCGGCCTGTTGCAGGATCTGGGCACGCGACAGGTTGGCCGTTTCAGCAGCAAAGTCGGCATCCAGGATGCGGCTGCGCGAGGCAGACATGTTCTCGGACGTCACCTGCAATGCAGCAATACTGGTTTCAAAGCGGGATTGCAGTGCGCCCAGCTTGGCTCGCTCGCCAGCAATGAAAGCCAGTGCGGAATCCACCGTCTTGAGCGACAACGTTGCCTTCCCGAAGGAGGTGACATCCAGGTCCGACACCTTCTTCAGTCCCGAGTTGAGGGTGGCGCCAGCAGCCCCCAGCGCCGTGGTCGTGGTGGAAACGGCACTGAAGGACTTGTCGGAGTCCAGCGTGATGTAGCCCGAGACACCCACGTTTTCCACGTTGGTCGTGGCGGCAAGCGCCGTTGCCGTACCTGCGGTGGTCACGCTACCACTGCCGTCACCCACCAGCTTCTGCATGGTGACCGTACCGGCATTGGCCGAACCCGTGCTACCAATGGCAATGTTGTTGCCCGTGGCGTTGGTAAGAATAATGCCCGATGCATCACTGTTGAGCGAGGCAACCACCCCAGTCTTGGACGACTGCTCGTTGATGGCGGACACTGCTGCCGACAGGCTTTCAGCACCAGAGGTTGCCGTCAGCGAGAAGGAAATCGTCACCGGATCGGATGCACCGTTTTCCGACTGCATCTTGATGCCGTAGGCACCGATCGCACCAAAAGTGAGCTGCGCCTCGGTGCGTGCAGTGGCTGTCACGCCGGTGGACTGCGTCTGCTGATTGATCGATTGCGCGGTCGTCTTGGCCGTATCGTTGGCGGCGACCGTGATGTTTTTGCTGCCCAGGGAGCCGTTGATCGCCAGGGTACCGCCGGCCACACCGTTGGAGGTGAAGGCATTGGCCAAGGTGGCGATCGTGGCCGTTGCGCTGGCGCCCGACGCCGAGCTGCCCGACACCTGGTTGTTGCCATACACGCTGGTGCGCAGGTTGGCTGTGGCCGCCACGATGGTCTGGTTGGCATTGGCACCCACTTGGAATTGGGCGGTACCAAAAGCGCCATCCAGCAGTTTTTGGCCGTTGAATTCCGTGGTCTGGGCGATACGATCGAGCTCGCCCACCAGTTGGCCCACTTCCTGCTGCAGCGCCTGGCGGTCGCTGGCGCTGTTGGATGCGTTGGCCGACTGCACCGCCAATTCACGCACACGCTGAAGAATGTCACCTGCGGCCTTCATTGCGCCTTCAGCCGTTTGCGCCAGCGAAATGCCGTCGTTGGCATTGCGCGTGGCCTGATTCAGACCACGGATCTGGCTGGTAAAGCGCTCGGAGATGGCCAGGCCAGCGGCGTCGTCCTTGGCGCTGTTGATGCGCAGACCCGAAGACAGGCGCTGGATGGAGGTGTTGAGGGAGGTCTGGCTCATGCCCAGATTGCGCTGGGCGGTCAGCGAGGCGACATTGGTATTGATGGTGGAAGCCATTTGCAAATCTCCTGAAAGAACTGGCTGAACATGGCGTTGCCGCCGACCGGATGCCAGACACCTGCCTGGCCCAGGGTTCCAAGCACCGCCGGGGCGGACCGTGGAACGGCGGGCTTTTACGTCCCGTTGCAAGTGTTTTCGGAGGCCGCGTCCAAAACTTTAGGCCCAAACACCCAAGTTGGCGGGTTTTTTGGCGCTTTATCCAGCCAACAGCTCATGCGGCGCTGCCCACAATCCATTCCATCGTTCCCGTCTTGTCTGCTGGACGGTGGAATCCCCAACCGGCGCAGATGAATTGATTTCAGCCTTCAAGGAGCACCTCCATGGCCGCCACTATCAATACCAATGTCGCCTCGCTGACCGCCCAGCGCAATCTGGGCATGAGCCAGACCTCCCTCAACACCTCCATCCAGCGCCTGTCTTCGGGTCTGCGCATCAACAGCGCCAAGGACGACGCCGCTGGCCTGGCCATCTCCGAGCGCTTCACCAGCCAGATCCGTGGCCTGAACCAGGCCGTGCGCAATGCCAACGATGGCATTTCGCTGGCGCAAACGGCGGAAGGCGCAATGAAATCGGCTAGCGATATCCTGCAGCGCGTGCGTGAATTGGCGGTGCAGTCAGCCAACGCATCCAACAGCGCCAGCGACCGCCAGGCGCTGCAGCAGGAAGTGGGCCAACTGGTGGGCGAGCTCGATCGCGTTGCCCAAAACACCGAATTCAACGCACAAAAGTTGTTGGATGGCACCTTCGGCACCGCACATTTCCAAGTAGGCGCCAATGCCAACCAGACCATCGTGGCGGCCACGGCCAACCTGCGCACCAGCGTGTATGGCAACAACCAAGTGTCGGGCAGCTCGGCGTCGGGCGCCAGCGCAACGGCCACGATCGCCACCTTGGCCAATGCCTTCACCTCCAACGGCGTGGTCGGCGGCACCCTGGCGATCAACGGTTCCTTGGGCAGCAAAAACATCACGGTCGCGGACAACGATCCAGCCAAAACGACGGCGCAATCGATCAACCAGCAGACTCAGTCCACCGGCGTGAAAGCCACTGCGCGCACCGAGGCGCAGCTCACTTTTGGTGCGATCGGTGCCTACGGCATCAAATTGCAGTCGGAAAACGGCGCATCCGATCCAGTGACGATTTCCTTCGCACTGACAGCAAACACTGGCGCCGAAGGTCTGTCGGCAGCGGTGTCGGCCATCAACGAGCAGTCGTCCAAGACTGGGGTGGTTGCCTCGCTCAACAGTGATGCATCGGGCATTATTCTTACCAACGCCACCGGCAACAACATTGCCATTGGCAGCACGGGCTCTGCCAACGCGAGCACAATCACTGTCCAAAAGTTGGTGGGCGACGGCAGTGGTGGCGTGACGACCGCAGGCACGGCCACGGCGATTGCCGCCACGACCAACGTGGAAAACGTGGGCGTCTCGGGCTACATCACGCTGGACTCCGACAAGTCCTTCAGTGCCGTTTCCACCACGACCACGGCGTTGGGAGCGGCTGGTGCCACCCTCAACTCTGGGCTGAAGAAGGTCTCGGACCTGGATGTGTCAAGTTTTGGCAAAGCGACTCATTCGCTGAAAACCGTGGACTCCGCTTTGGCCTACATCGCCAGCGAGCGCGCCAAGTTGGGCGCATTGCAAGCACGCTTTGAAACCAGCATCGCAGCCTTGGAGATCACCTCCGAGAACATGTCCGCCTCGCGCGGACGCATCATGGACGCCGACTTTGCCGCAGAAACGGCCAACCTGTCGCGTGCCCAGATCCTGCAGCAGGCAGGCACCGCCATGGTGGCACAGGCCAACCAGATACCCCAGGGCGTGCTAGCCTTGCTGAAATAAAAAGTAATTGCGGCCGCCGAAAAAGTGCTTTGCTCGTTCGGCTGCATCCATTGACTACAACTCACCGCAGTGGCCAGGCTGCGCGGAGGTTCTCACCGAAATGAAGCCCACCCGCCACGACCCCATGGCTGGTCGCCTGCAAGCCGCGCACGCGGCGGGCAATTGGCCACTGCTGATTCGTCTGTGCCGCCAGACCTTGCGCACCCATCCGCGCCATCTGAAGGCATTGCGTTTTCTTGGCTTCGCCCTGCACGAGAACGGTGACAACAACGCCGCCCTCGAAGCCTTTCAGAAAGCGGCCTCCCTGCTCCCCAATGACGCTGAATTGCTGGTCAACTACGGGAATTTGCTGCTGACGCTGGGGCGCAATGGTGAGGCACTACCCATCCTGGAAAAAGTAGTCCAACTCCGACCGGACCACAGCACATGCTGGTCTCGCCTGGCACAGTGTTGCTATTTGCTGACACTGCACCAACAAGGCTTTGATGCCAGCCAGCGCGCACTGGAAACCGCACAAAACAAATATCAGCGCGCAGACGCACTGATGCAGTCGGCAACCCACCGGCGCGAACTGGGCCAGATCCGCGAATCCATCGCCGACTGCAAGGAAGGGATCGCCTTGTTCCCGGACGTGCCCCACAACTACACGAACTGCTTGCTGTTCATGCTGGCAGATCCCGATTGCACCATGCACGACGTGCTGCAATTGGCAAAAGCCTACGAAGCACACTTTGGCGCCCCATTACGGCCGCAATGGCCCGACTTCGCAGATATCGACCATAGCCCCTGGCGCCGCCTTCGTATTGGCTTCGTATCCGCCGATCTGCGAAACCACTCCGTCATGTATTTCGTTGAAGGGCTGCTGGCGCAACTGGATCGGCGCATGTTTGAAGTGGTGGCGTTCTACAACTTCCCCACGGAAGACATCATCACGGAACGTGTACGTCACCACGTTGATCAGTTCGTTTCCATCCACGGCCTCACCCCAGCAGCCCAGGCACAAACGATCAAAAGCACAGGCATTGACATCGTCGTGGACTTGGCAGGGCACACCGGCAACAACTGCCTCCAGGCACTGGCGCACAAACCAGCGCCCATCCAGGTGTCTTGGCTCGGCTACCCCGCCACCACCGGCCTTCAGTCGATGGACTACAAGTTCACCGATGAGATCACAGACCCTGCTGACGCCGACCAAGAGTACAGCGAAAGACTCTACCGCCTGCCCACATTGTTTTGTTGCTACCGCCCCATGATTCGTGGGCCGTTGCTACGCTACCAGCCCAAGTATCTCGTTCGCCCAACCCCTGCACTGGCAAACGGCTACGTCACCTTTGGTTCGTGCAACAACTTGGGCAAACTCACAGACGAGGTCTTGTCCCTGTGGGGGCGCCTGATGGATGCCGTACCCAACGCTCGTCTTCTGATCGAGGGCAAGAACCTGGACATCCCTGAAACCGCAATGGCTTTCGGCGCACGCTGCGCTCGTATGGGCATCCCGCAGGAACGCCTCGAACTGGTGGGTCTGGATCTGCACAACCAATACTTGACCTACCACCGCATCGACATTGCGCTTGATCCCTTCCCACTCACTGGCGGCACCACGACCTTCGATCTTTTATGGATGGGCGTTCCCTTGGTGTCAATGGAAGGTCAACATTTCAGAAGTCGCCTGAGCACCGGAATATTGAGCTACCTGGGTCGTACGGAATGGCTGGCACATGATGAAACCGCTTACTTGCAGATTGCCCAAACACTTGCCAGCGACATCGCGGAGCTCAACCACCTGCGCCTGAGCCTTCGCCAACAGGTGGAACAGTCACCCCTGATGCGCGAAGACCTTCACACCCACTATTTCGGAGAAGGCCTGCGCGTGATGTGGCTCCAGTGGCTCGCGCAGCAACAGCACCCGAACGACGAGTCAGGACAACAGCAGGCGCTGACGCAATGGGTTCAGGAATACCCGCCGGAATGGAATGAACCACCCACGCCTGGCGTGGGGCTGGAGCCAGGCAAACGCGTCCCTCTGCCCGAAGCGCATGCCCTGTTGCAAGACCTGGTCGAGCAAGCCAAAACCCAAGCAGCACCCAGCGGCAATACCATCGAAGACCGCCGCTGGATCAACGTCACAGAGCTGGCGGAAAAAGTACTGTGCGCCGCCCCCCATGACCCCGTAGCACTGGCCTGCCTGGCCGAAGTAGAGCACGCCCACGGACACACCGACTTTGCCGTGACCTATCTACGCTACGCCACCGAGGCGATGGCGATCCAGGCTCCCGTGCTGCAGTAAAAGCCTTCGCGGCACAAATAACGGCAGCTGCCGCGCGAGTGCCTGGCGTTTGATGCATAGGCCAGCACCATCACACCCGCCAGGCTGGAGGCAGTCCGCGTCAAAGTGCGGGGGGCGAACGAAAAATGTCTTCCAGAACGTTGCGCCTCGATGGCTTGCACACGATCCCAGCCCCCGTAGAGGCACCAAACACCGTACAGCGTCCCGGCGTATCCGCGTTGACCAGGCTGGTACCCTGTGCCAGCACTGTGCCAGCACCCACCTGACAGCGCCCGATGATGGCCGTTTGTGGATACATCACAACCCCCTCACCCAGCACGGGTGCCACTCCATGGTTCTTGCCTACAGTGGAGTTTTGGTACACCACTAAATAGTTGCCATAAGTGGCCTTGGCAAAGACGATGCCGACGGAGTGCCCAATGAACATCACCTCCGGCATCTCGATCTCGTAGAACAGATCAATCCCGTTGAGCGCCTTGTTCAGGCCAAACAGCTTGGTGCACAGCGTGCGGTTGCCTGTCGCCTTCCAAATCGTATTGGCCAGGTAATACAGAAACAGCGTGTACTGGGTGGAATGCAAATGGTCAAACTCATTGGGCGTCCACCAACGCACCTCGTTGATGCAGCGGCCCAGCCGCGCCAATGCGGCATCCATATGGGCCGCCAGCACCACCGAGGCATCGGCATCCAGCCCATCGGGGTAGAACGTGGCCAATTGACGGGCCACGTAGGTGGCGAGTTCGTTGCGTGACAAATGCAGTGGCTTGAGCATGCTCAGGCTCCTTGGCCAGTGGCCCACAGTGAATCCAGCGCCGCCAGCAGCCCACGGGGGTGCCATTGCAGCTCAGTGCGCAGGCGCTCAGTGCTAATGCGCGGCGTGGGGGCTGGACGGGTATCCAGCAAGGGCTGCACGGCACAACCCCAGCGCTGCTTCAGGTATTCAAACAGTTCGGCATTGGACACGTTGACCCCAGAGGCCACGTTGTACACCGGTGCCCGCCCCTGCACCGCAATGCGAATCAGGGCATCGACCACGTCGTCCAGGTGCACGTAGTCGCGGGTGAAATGGGGCGATGACTGCACGGAGATTTGCCCGGCCCCTTCAGCACGGGCCTGCATCACCTGCCGCAGCAAGGCGGGCAAAAAGCCATCGGCATCCTGCGGCCCCTCGTACACGCACGCCAACCGTGCCACGCGGGCCCTGGCCTGCCCCGCCACATGGCACAGAGATTCACCCAGTCCCTTGGAGAGGTCATACAGATGGCGGGGGTTGGCGGGGTCCATGGGCAGCACGGCATCCTCGCCGGCCTCGCTCTCCTCCCCCAAATACCCCAACCCGTCATACAGCCGGGTGGACGACAAATAGACCAGCGACTGCAGCGTGCCCTGCGCCAGCCCGTGCTGCAGCACCTGCGCCAGGTGACTGACATGGGCTTGCACTGTGTCGAAGGGGCGGGCCAGGTAGTCTGCCGTGAGCCCGGCGCAGTACATCACATGGCCCAGTACATAGCCATGGCCGTGCGGCGGCTGCCAGGGCCACGCCTCATGGCGGCCCGGTGCCCAGACCTGCGCGCCACGCGCCCGCAAGGTGGTGCACAGCCGCTGCCCCACAAAGCCGGCCGCACCCACTACGGTGAAGTGCTGGCCTTGCAGATCAAGGTCATCCGCACGCGACATCAAAAGCACGCCCCGTCAGAACCCACCCACGGGGTGGTGCAGGAGCGGGTCCTTGTGCGGCAGCAGCTTGGGGCTGACACCCGCCACGATGCGGAAGGCGCTGCCCTGCACACGCGCCGCGTCGTGCACAGCCAGCATGTTGAAGCCATGGGGCGGGCCGTCCAGGTACACCGAATCGAGCGGTACCAGCTCCACGGGTTGGCCGGGCATCTCGCGGTGGGAGTTGATGTCGCGCACCGCGTACACGGTGTAGCCCAGATCCAGCAGCAGGCGACACAGGGGCGTGGCGCGCAGGCCGTGCGACCAGTCCACATACGTGCGGTGCAGTTCGAACACCACGTGGGGCTTGTCCCGGGCCAGCACTTGCTGCGCGCCTTGCAGCGCCGCCAGCTCGGCCCCTTCAATGTCCAGCTGGATCAGGCCGATGCGGCGGCCCTGGCGCTGGGCGTAGTCGTCCATGGCCACAGTGTCAAAGCCACTGCCGTCCTGCACGCTGACCATGTTGGCAAACGAGTCAAATCCGTCAAGCCGCATGCGCTCGCCGCTGCGACTCCACAGGCCCGCCACATTCACCACCACGTTGGTTAACTGGTTCAGTTCGATATTGCGCTGCAGCATCGCGGCCTGCTGGGGGTTGGGTTCAAAGCAGTGCACCTTCAGATCGCGCCCGGCGATCTGGCGGGCCACCAGCACGGCCTGGTCGCCAAAGTACGCGCCACCCACCAACACATCCCCTTGCAGATCACGGCCCAGCTCCAGCAGCAGCTTGGTGGTCTGGGGCTCCCAGACATGGGTGGGGTGCTCCGAGTCCGACAGCAGAAAGTCGCGGGCGATCTTGGTGCGGTACAGAAACTGAAAGCGCGTGCCGTCGGCCAGCACCTTGTCGTACTGATCGGTGTCCAGGTGCAGGGCGTCGATGATGGGGCCCACCACCTCGTCACGCACCGAGCCCGCGCAGGCAATGTGCCCCTCGCACTCGCGCAGCAGGGCGATCATGCGGGCGCGCAGCGCCGGGTCGCGCCCCAGGGTTTGCATGGCAAGCTGCAGGCGCTTGCCGTCCAGGTCACGCGGGTCGTTGCTGGTCATGGCGGGGGTGGCAGTCATGGCGCGAGGCTCCTCACATTCAGGCACTCAGTTAATTGGGCAATTCAAAACACTTCCAGCCGGGGCACGGCCACGGCAAACTGGCCGTCCCAGCCGCGCACAAAGTCCAGTTGCACGGCCACTTCATCCCGAAGGTTCCAGGGCAGGATCAGCACCCGGTCAGGCCGGTGCGCGCGCAGGTGGGCTTCATCGACGATGGGGATGCGGCTGCCCGGCAAATACTGGCCCTGCTTGGCGGGGTTTTTGTCCACCACGTAGGGCAGCAGGTCGGGCCGCACGCCCGCAAAGTTGAGCAGGGTGTTGCCCTTGGCAGCAGCGCCGTAGGCCCCCACGGTGAGGCCATCGGCCTGGCATTGCAACAAAAACGATAGCAGCTCGCGCTTGATCCGCAAGGCCTGGGGCTGAAAATCGCTGTAAAAACCTTCCCTCACCATGCCTGCTGCCGCTTCCGTGGCCAGCAGTTGCGTCACGCGGGCGGCGCCTTCGGGCGTGGCCTGTGGGTGGGCGGTGGCATCGGCCCGGGCGGCGAACACGCGCAGGCTGCCGCCGTGGGTGGGCAACTCCTCCACATCCACCACCACCAGCCCATTGGCCGCAAAAATGCGCTGCACTGCGGTGAGTGAAAGGTACGAGTAGTGCTCGTGGTAGGCCGTGTCGAACTGGCAGCCCTGCACCATGCGCAGCAGGTGCGGAAACTCAAACGTCGCCACGCCGTGGGGTTTGAGCAGGCGGGTGAAGCCGCCCACAAAGTCGTTGATGTCGGGCACATGGGCCAGCACGTTGTTGGCGGCGATCAGGTCTGCCTGTCGGCCAGCGCGGGCCAGCTCATCGGCCGGGGCCACGCCAAAAAAACGCTCCACCACATCCAGCCCCAACGCCCGCGCCGCCTTGGCCGTGCTGGCCGTGGGCTCGATACCGTAGCAAGGTATCCCGGCCTGCTGCACATACTGCAGCAGGTAGCCGTCGTTTGATGCGACCTCGACCACGCAACTGCCCTCGCCCAAACCCAGGCGCTGCTGCATGGCCTGCACATAGGCTTTGGCGTGGGCGAGCCACGATGTGGAGAACGAGCTGAAGTAGGCATAGTCGTGCGTGAACAGCGCCTCGCGCCCGGCATGGTCTTCGGTCTGCACCAGCCAGCAGTGCGTGCACACCAGCACGCGCAGTGGGAACCAGGTCTCGGGCGCGCGCAGGGCGGCTTCGCTCAGGTAGGCGTTGGACGGCGGGGCGCTGCCCAGGTCCAGAAACGGCAGGTGCAGCGGCTGGCCGCAGTGTCGGCACTTCACAGGTGCACTCCTTCAAACGATGCAGTCAGCAGCGCATGGCTGCGGTCGCGCTCGGACATTTCGCCCACGGGCAGCGGCCAGGGCAGCGCCAAGCGTGGGTCCAGCGGGTTCAGGCCCGCTTCTGCGCCGGGCGCGTAGGCGGCAGAGTGCAGATACAGCAGCTCGGCATCTTCCGTCAGCGCCTGAAAGCCGTGCGCAAAGCCGGGCGGGATGAGCAGCGCGCAGGCGTTGCCCGGCGACAAGCGCTCAGCGTGCCATTGCAAAAAGGTGGGCGAGCCTGCGCGCAGGTCCACGGCCACGTCCCACACCTCGCCGCGCAGGCAGCTCACGAGTTTCATCTCGGCATGGGGCGGGCGCTGGTAGTGCAGGCCGCGCACGCTGCCGCGCTGGCGCGTGAGGCTGTGGTTGATTTGGGCGATGGGCTGCGTCCAGCCTGCGGCGGCCAGCTCGTCGGCGCAGAACATGCGCTCGAACAGGCCACGCGCATCCTGCAAGGGCTGGCGCTGCACGCGCACCAGACCGTGCAGGGGCAAGGGGGTGCAGACAAAGCGGGCACTCACGCGGTGGCCTCCCAGGCATTGAGGTCGGCAAGACACAGGGCACGGGCATCGGCCCCGCCCTGCTGGGCCCGGTACCAGGCCATGGTGCGCTCCACCGCCGTGGTCAGTCCCCAGCGGGGCGCCACGCCCAGCGCCTGGCGGGCGTGCGCGGTTTCCAGCGCCAGCCAGCCCGCCTCGTGCGGGCCTTTACTATGATTTTCATAGCTGGTTGCGCTTTCTGGATAAGCGCTAGAGGCCATTTTGACCACATACCCCACGGTGGCCGCCTCGTGCGGCAGCGGGCCAAAGTTGTAGGCCCCGGCGCGGGCGGGGTCGGCCCACAGCCGCTCGGCCAGACACAGGTAGGCGGCCAGCGGCTCGATCACATGCTGCCAGGGGCGCGTGGCTTCGGGGTGGCGGATGGTGAGCTGCTGCCCGGCGCTCCAGGCGCGCACGGCGTCGGGCAGCAGGCGGTCGGCCGCCCAGTCGCCTCCGCCGATCACATTGCCCGCCCGCGCTGTGGCGACGGCCACGCCTTGCGCGGCCAAAAAGGCATCGCGGTAGCTGGCGGTGATGATCTCGGCCGCCGCCTTGCTGGCACTGTAGGGGTCGTGGCCGCCCAGCGGGTCGTCTTCGCGGTAGGGGTAGGCCCATTCGCGGTTGCGATAGACCTTGTCGGTGGTCACCACCACCACGGCGCGCACATCGGCCTGGCCCCGCAGCGCATCCAGCACATGGGCCGTGCCCATGACGTTGGTGGCGTGGGTGCCCAGCGGGTCGGCATAGCCTGCGCGCACCAGCGCCTGCGCGGCCAGGTGCAGCACGATCTGCGGGCGAGCGGCCTGCACATGGGCGGCCACGGTCTGGGCGTCGCGCACGTCGCATTCATGGCTGGCCTGCATATCGCCTGCCACGCGGGCCAGGGTGAACAGGTTGGGCTCGGTGGCGGGCGCGAGGGCCAGGCCCGTCACCTCGGCCCCCATGCGCGCCAGCCACAGGGCCAGCCAGCTGCCTTTGAAGCCGGTGTGCCCGGTCAGCAGCACGCGCTTGCCGCGCCAGAAATCAGGGGTGGGTTGCACGCGGTGGGGCATCACCAGGTCTTCCACGGAGCCTGGCCGCTTTGCCACAGCTCTTCGAGCAGGTTTTTCTCGCGCAGCGTGTCCATGGGCTGCCAAAAGCCCGTGTGCTCAAACGCCTGCAACTGGCCGCTTTGGGCCAGGCGCTGCATGGGCTCCAGCTCCCAGCTGGTGGCGTCGTCTTCAATCAAGCCGATCACTTCCGGCTGCAGCACAAAAAAGCCGCCGTTGATCCAGCCGCCATCGCCCCGGGGCTTTTCCTCAAAGCCTGCCACCGTATCGCCGTTGCGCACCAGCGCACCGTAGCGTCCCGGGGGCTGCACCGCCGTCACGGTGGCTTGGCAACCGTGGGCGCGGTGGAAGGCAAATTGCGCCGTCATGTCCAAGTCGGCCACGCCGTCGCCATAGGTAAAGCAGAACGGCTGGCCGGGCTCCAGATACTCCTGCACGCGGCGCAGGCGCCCGCCCGTCATGGTGCTTTCGCCTGTGTCCACCAACGTCACACGCCAGGGCTCGGCATGGCGGTGGTGCACTTCCATGCGGTTGTTGGCCATGTCAAAGGTGACATCCGACATGTGCAGGAAGTAGTTGGCGAAATACTCCTTGATCACATAGCCCTTGTAACCCAGGCAGATGATGAAGTCGTTGACGCCGTGCGCAGCGTACATCTTCATGATGTGCCAAAGGATGGGCCGCCCGCCGATCTCGATCATCGGCTTGGGACGCAGGTGCGATTCTTCAGAGATGCGGGTACCCAAGCCACCCGCGAGCAGTACGGCTTTCATATGGGCAGCATAGGGCAGTCCAGCGCGGCAAAAAAGCCGAACTTCACCCTATTCGCCCCACAAAACCATTGATTGCGTCCGCGAACCTCGACAACAATGCCAGAAAACCACCCCTTGGCTACCCCTCGGATTGCTCGGGAGGGCTGCAATCCGATACATTTGGTCATAGGCATATTTCAAAGGCAGAGGCATCGGCCCTCGCCCCAACCAACGCCGCAGAGCTGCTCAAACCATGTTCGTCATCATCGGCTACGTCGTTGCCTTCGGCTGCATCTTTGGGGTGTACATCCTGCACGGCGGCAACATTTCCGTGATTCTCAAGGCGCTGCCCTTCGAGACAGTCACCATTCTGGGCGGCGCCCTGGGGGCCTTCGTGGTCAACAACCAACCCAAGGTGCTCAAAGCCACCCTGGCTGCCATCCCGATGGCGCTCAAGGGTTCCAAATACACCAAAGCGCGCTATCTGGAACTGATGGCGATGCTCTACGACATCCTCCAGAAAGCCCGCAAGGAAGGCCTGATGGCCATCGAAAAGGATGTGGAAGCGCCGCACGAATCAGAGATCTTCAAGAAGTACCCCACCCTCAGCGCCGACCACCACGTGATCGAATTCATCACCGACTACCTGCGCATGATGGTGTCGGGCAACCTCAATGCGCATGAGATTGAGGCTTTGATGGACAACGAAATCGAAACCCACCACCAGGAGGCCCATGCCCCGGTGGCGGCACTGGCCCGTCTGGCGGGCGCACTGCCAGCCTTCGGCATCATTGCGGCCGTGCTGGGCGTGGTCAACACCATGGGCTCGGTGGGGCAACCCCCTGCGGTGCTGGGCGGGATGATCGGCTCTGCGCTGGTGGGCACGTTCCTCGGCATCTTGCTGGCCTATGGCGTGGTGGAGCCTCTGGGCGGGCTGGTGGAGCAAAAAATGGAAGACGCCGCCAAGGAGTTGCAATGCATCAAGTCCACGCTGCTTGCCAGCATGCAAGGCTACAACCCGGCCACGGCCATTGAGTTTGGGCGCAAAGTGTTGTTCTCTGGCGACAGACCCAGCTTTATCGAGCTGGAAAGCCACGTCAAGGGCAAAAAATAAGGGCACATCCAGCGGCAGACGGCCATGGCAGAAAAGAAGCTCCAGCCCATCATCGTCAAGCGGATCAAGAAAGGGGGCCATGCGGCCCACGGCGGCGCCTGGAAGATTGCCTATGCCGACTTCGTGACCGCCATGATGGCCTTCTTCCTGCTGATGTGGTTGCTGGGCTCCACCGCCAAGGGCGATTTGCAGGGGATCGCTGATTACTTCAACTCGCCGCTCAAGGTGGCCATGGCGGGGGGCGATGGCGCGGGCAGCAGTTCCAGCATCATTCCCGGCGGCGGCAACGACCTGAGCAAGGTCCACGGTCAGGTGCGGCGCTCGGACTCCAGCGAAGCCAAGCGCCCACGCATGACGGCGGAACAAATGCGCGCAGAGATGGCCCGGCAGGACGAGGCGCGCATCAAGGCACTGCAAGCCAAGATAGACGCCGTGATCACCGCCAACACACTGCTCAATGAATACAAGTCGCAAATCCGCATGGATGTGACACCCGACGGGCTGCAAATCCAGCTGGTGGACTCACAGAACCGCCCCATGTTCGACAGCGGCAGCGCTCTGGTCAAACCCTATATGCGCGACATCCTGCGCGGCATCGGGTCGTCCTTGGTCGAGGTGGAAAACCGCATCAGCCTGGCGGGCCACACCGATGCCGTGCCCTACAGCAACAGCGAGCGCGGCTACAGCAACTGGGAGCTGTCGGCCGACCGCGCCAACGCGTCGCGCCGTGAACTGGTGGCCGCAGGCATGCCTGACGCCAAGCTGGCCCGTGTGGTGGGGCTGGCCGCCAGTGATCTGCTGGAACCCGACAACCCCAAGGCCCCCGCCAACCGGCGTATCACCATCACTGTGCTGACCCGTGAGGCGGAAGAGAGGCTCCTAGGGAAAAGCATTCCCATCGTCCCTGCGGAGGAATGGATCGAAGAAAAGAGCGACAATCCTGCTAAAGGCGACCAGAGGTAACAACTTGTCACGCTCGCGGTCTTCCCACACAATCCTCCAAGAAATACCCGATCGAAAGGGTCCCAAGTGACCACACCCCTTCGTTTCCTGATTGTTGACGACTTCTCCACGATGCGACGCATCGTCCGCAACCTGCTCAAGGAAAGCGGCTTTACCGAGGCCGACGAGGCCGAGGACGGGGTCGCTGCGTTGAACAAGCTGCGCAACAGCAAGTTCGACTTTGTCGTTTCTGACATCAACATGCCGAACATGAACGGCTTTCAGTTGCTGGCTGAAATCAAGGCCGATGAAAAACTCAAACATCTGCCTGTGCTGATGGTGACGGCCGAGGCGCGCAAGGAAGACATCGTGGCGGCCGCACAGGGCGGCGCGGCAGGCTATATCGTCAAGCCGTTCACCAAGGCCACGCTGGAAGAAAAAGTCACCCTGATCATCAAAAAACTGGGGTTGTAGGCGCCATGGACCACGGCAACACGCAGGATCCGACGCCCCCGGCGGGCGACAACCAGGACATCCACCACAAGATCGGGCATCTCACGCGCCAACTGCACGATGCCCTCAAGGAACTGGGATACGCCGATCAACTGGCTGCCACCGTGGGTGAACTGCCCGATGCGCAGAGCCGTCTGTCCTACATTGCCCGGCTGACCGGCGATGCCGCGGAAAAGGTGCTCAACCGCGTCGATCAAGCCAAGTCGCACAATGACAACCTGGCCGCCGAAGTGCGCGAGGTGATTGCCGCCATGGTCAAAAACCCCGTAGCCGCGGTTGCCACGGGCAGAATCATGAACTTCCTCAGGGACGTGGAGCGGGCCACCCAGACCACGGACGAGCACCTGACCGAGATCATGATGGCCCAGGATTTCCACGACCTCACCGGGCAGGTGATTGCGCGCGTGGTCACTTTGGCAGGCAACATCGAACAGCAGTTGGTGCAGTTGGTGATCGAAACGGCACCGCCCCATGCCATCCCGGCGCCCCCGGAGCCCAAGCGCGAGCACCTGGCCGGCCCGGTGGTTGACCCCGAAGGCAACCCGGACGTGGTCACGGACCAGTCGCAAGTGGACGACCTGCTCGCCAGCCTCGGTTTCTGACCCGACATCCACCCCATTTCCAAGCCTGAATAAGCGCGGCCTGCCGCCGCTTTTCAGGCTTTAGTTTTGCCCCCCCCTGGCCACAATGGCATGACAGACCCGTCATGCCATCATGGAATCGAGCCAGGAACGCAATCTACCCGCCACCGAGCGCAAGCTGCAGAAGGCCCGCACCGACGGCCAAGCGGCCCGCTCGCGGGATTTGTCGCACCTGGCCATTCTGGGCACCGGCGCGCTGGTGATGCTGTCGCTGGCACCCCTACTACTGGAACACCTGCTGCAAGGCATGGGGCAGCAACTGGTATTTGATGCTGCCACGGTGCAGTCCCCCTCGTCCATGCTGAACCGCCTGCAGCACATGGCCGCCACAGGGCTGATCGCCAGCGGCGTGTTTGCACTGCTGACCGCTGGTGCGGCACTGCTCTCCGCTGTGTTGGCAGGGGGGTGGATCTTCAGCACCAAGCCCATGGCGCCGCAATTCAACCGGCTCAATCCACTGACCGGATTTGCCAACCTGTTTTCCAAGCAGCAGTTGGCCAACGTGGCCAAGATGGTGCTGATGACCGCCATCCTGTCCAGCGTGGCCTGGAACTACATGGGCCGCAGCATCGACGAAGTGGCCATGCTGGTGCTGCAACCGTCCAACCTGGCATTGCGCCATGTGGCCCACTGGCTGACGCAGGGCCTGGGCCTGCTGTTGCTGGTGGTGTTTCTCGCCGCCATGGTCGATGTCCCCCTGCAGGCTTTCTTCTTCAAGGATCGGCTCAAGATGTCGCACGAAGAAGTCAAACAGGAGCACAAGGAATCCGACGGCAACCCCCTGCTCAAGAGCCGCATGCGCCAGCGCCAGCGCGAGATTGCCGATGGCTCCAGCATACCAGCCGTTCCCAAGGCCGATTTTGTGGTGATGAACCCCACCCACTATGCGGTGGCGCTGCGCTATGACGAGCACACCATGAATGCACCCCAGGTGATTTCCCGCGGCACCGACCTGCTGGCCTTCAAGATCCGCGACATCGCTCAGGCGCACAAGATCCCGGTGCTGCAATCGCCCGCCCTGGCTCGTGCCCTGTACGCCCATGCCGAGCTGGACCAGCCTATCCCTGCCCAGTTGTACGCCGCCGTGGCCCAGGTGCTGGCTTACGTATACCGGCTCAAGGCAGCCCTGCGCGGCGAAGGCCGCATGCCAGACACCATGCCCGATCCCCACATTCCGCCTGAACTCGACCCGCACCACCGGGCCGCCACCCAAGGGCTGCAGCCATGAAACTCTCGCTCCAATCCGCACAGCAATGGGCCGGGGCCAACAGCGCCGCCATGCAGGGCCTGTCGGCCCCACTGCTCGTGGTCGCCATCCTGGCGCTGATGGTCTTGCCCATCCCGCCCTGGTTGCTGGACACTTTTTTCACCATCAACATCGCCGTGGCCTTGATGGTCATGATGGTGGCGGCCTACATGCTCAAGCCGCTGGACTTTGCTGCCTTCCCCACCGTGCTGCTGCTGACCACGCTGATGCGCTTGTCGCTCAACGTGGCGTCCACCCGTGTGGTGCTGCTGGAAGGCCACACCGGCCCAGGTGCAGCGGGCGCGGTGATCGAGGCCTTTGGCCACTTCCTGATTGGCGGCAACTTTGCCGTGGGCCTGATCGTGTTCTCGATCCTGGTGGTCATCAACTTCATCGTGATCACCAAGGGTGCCGAACGCATTGCCGAGGTGTCGGCGCGCTTCACCCTGGACGCCATGCCCGGCAAGCAGATGGCCGTGGACGCAGACCTGAACGCGGGGCTGATCGACGAAAAGGAAGCCAAGCGCCGCCGTGCCGAGGTGCAGGAAGAAGCCAACTTCTTCGGCTCCATGGACGGCGCCTCCAAGTTCGTGCGCGGCGATGCGGTTGCCGGCATTCTGATTCTGCTGATCAACATCGTGGGTGGCTTTGCCATCGGCATGCTGCAGCACGGCCTGTCGGCAGGCAAGGCAGCCGACACCTACATCCTGATGGCGGTGGGCGATGCGCTGGTCGCCCAGATTCCCGGCCTGCTGATCTCGGTGGCTGCGGCCATGGTGATTTCCCGTGTCGGCAAGGAAACCGACATGGGCCAGCAGATCGTGCACCAGTTGCTGACCTCGCCCCGCGTGCTGGGCGTGACGGCAGGCATCCTGATCTTCCTGGGGTTGATCCCCGGTATGCCCCATGTGGTCTTCCTGGCCGTGGGCTCGCTGTTGGGCTACTTTGCCTGGGTTCTGATGCAGCGCGCCAAGGTTCCACCACCCGAGGAAGCCCCTGCCCCGGTGCAGGGCGACGGCGAGGCCACATGGGACGACCTGCAGCCCGTGGATCTGCTGGGACTGGAGCTGGGCTACCGCCTGATTGCACTGGTGGACAAGACCCGCCAGGGCGACCTGCTCACCCGCATCAAGGGCGTGCGACGCAAATTCGCACAGGAAGTGGGCTTTCTGCCGCCTCCGGTCCATGTGCGCGACAACCTGGAGCTCAAGCCCAGCGGCTATCGCATCACGCTGCGCGGAGTGGTGGTGGGCGAAGGCGAGGCCTTCCCCGGCATGTTCCTGGCCATCAATCCCGGTGGCATCACCACCCCGTTGATCGGCACCCCCACCACCGACCCCGCCTTTGGCCTGCCCGCCCACTGGATCGACGAACGCCAAAAGGAAGCCGCGCAAATGGCTGGTTTTACCGTCGTTGATTCGGAAACCGTCCTGGCCACCCATTTGTCACACTTGATGCAAGTGCAGGCCGCCAAGCTGCTCTCCCGTACCGAAACCCAGCAACTGGTGGAGCACGTGGCCAAGCTGGCCCCCAAGCTGATCGAAGAAGTGGTTCCGAAAATGGTCTCGATTGCAACGTTCCAGAAAGTGCTGCAGCTGCTGCTGGAGGAGTCGGTGCACATCCGCGACATCCGCACCATCATCGAAACCCTGGCCGAGTACGCAGGCGCCATCACCGACCCGGGCGAGCTGGCCCGCCGCGTGCGCATCGCACTCTCGCCCGCCATCGTGCAACAAATCTACGGCCCCACACGGGAACTCAACGTCATCGCCATCGAACCGGGCCTGGAGCGCCTGCTGATGCAGGCGCTGGGCAATGCCAGCGGCCCTGCGCTCGACCCCGGCGTGGCCGACCTGCTGACGCAGAAGGCCGCAGAAGTCGCCCTCAAGCAGGAGGAAATGGGCATGCCCGCCTGCCTGCTGGTTCCCGATGCGATCCGTGGCGCCATCTCGCGCCTGGTGCGGCGCATGGCCCCCCGGCTGCAGGTGCTGGCGCACAGCGAGATCCCTGAGACCCACACCATCCGCATCGGCCCCATCCTCAAAGGAGCATCGGCATGAACATCAAACGCTTTCACGCGGCCACGTCCCGCGAGGCGCTTGCCAAGGCCCGCATGGCTTTTGGTGACGGCACCCTGATCCTTTCCAACCGTCCCACCCCCAATGGCGTGGAAGTGGTGGCCACCACGGAAGAATCGCTCGGCGCACTCGACAGTGCTGCCGAAACCGTGACCGAACGCCGCCCAGAAGCTGCCCCCACCCCAGCCGCCGGACGCAAGTCGCTGCAGGAACGTGCGGCGCTGTCCGGTCCGCGCAGCCCCATCAAGGAAGACACGGAACAGCTGGCCATGAGCACCCTGTCCTTCCAGGACTATGTGCGTGAACGCATGTTGCGACGGCGCAGCGAGGCCTTGCAGCAGGTCAGCGGCGTCTCCACCGCCGAGATCGAGCGCGCGCCCGAAGCACCCCCGGCGAACCCTGCAACGTTCAAGAAGCACAACCCGCTGCGCCAGGTCAACCATGAGCTGCCCGTGCGCACGCCACGCCGTGAAGCACCTCCCCCCGTATCCCTGGCCGCCCCTGCCGTGGACACCCAGGGTCTGATGCAGGAACTGCACTCCATGAAGGAGCTGATCGAGGACCGCTTCAACACCTTGTCGTGGCTGGGGCAAGCACGCCAGGACCCCATCCAGTCCAACCTGATGCTCAAGCTGATCCGCGCCGGATATTCACCCACGCTGGCGCGCGCCGTCTTGGAACGCATGCCCGAGGGCATGGACGCCGCCGAGTCGGTACGCTGGCTGATGGACGTGCTGGAGCACAACCTGCACACCGACGCCGGCCAGCCCGCCATCTACGAAGAGGGTGGCATCTTTGCCCTCGTGGGCTCCACAGGGGTGGGCAAAACCACCACCACGGCCAAGCTGGCAGCACTGTGCGCCCGCATCCACGGCCCCGGCAGCGTGGGTCTGATCACCCTGGACACCTACCGCATCGGCGCCCATGACCAGTTGCGCAGCTATGGCCGCATGCTGGGCATCGTGGCCCACCTGGCGCACGACCGCGCTGCACTGCAGGACCTGCTGGGCCTGCTCAGCGGCAAGAAGATGGTTCTGATAGACACCACCGGCATCGCCCCACGCGATCCCCGCAAGCGCGACATGCTGGAGGTGCTGGACCTGCCAGAGGTGCAGCGCCTGCTGGTGCTCAATGCCAGCAGCCACGGCGACACGCTGGACGACACGCTCGCTGCCTTCAAGACCGCCGGGGCGCAACAAGCCATCCTGTCCAAGATCGACGAAGCCGTGAAACTCGGCCCCGCCATTGACGCGCTGATCCGCCACCAGATGGTGCTGCGTGGCGTGACCAACGGCCAGCGCGTCCCGGAAGACTGGGAATCGGCCAATGCCCATCAGCTCATCGCCAGCTCGATGCGCGCTCCGGCGCGCTCGGCCTTCGACCCCAAGGCCGCCGACCTGAGCTTCTTCTTCACTCCGTCCAGCGAGCCTGTGCTGGAGAAGGGACTGGTCGATGCTTGAGTTCGGATTTCACCAAGGCGCGGGGCTGTCCAGCCACATGCCCCAAAACGACTTGCAGTTGCTGGCCATGGCCAGCACGCAAGACACCAACGGCGGCATGGAAACGCTGTGGCAGTTGTGCCTGCACCTGCAACACCTGGGCTACCCGGTGGTGGTACTGGATGCCACCGCACCCGAGAACCCGCGCAGCCCCGGCCTGCAGCAGCTGCTGGCGCACAGCGCCCGCGCGCAGGACATGCGCCCCGCTGCAGGCGCCGCCAACACCCTGGCCGTGCTGCCTGCCAAGCTGGGCCTGCAAACCCTGCTGCAGCAAGCCGAGCCCGGACAACCCCTCCTGCCCTTGCTGCAACCGCTGCTGCGCAGCTACGCGCTGGTGGTGCTGCACGCCCCCATCGACGTACTGGCGTCGCCCCTGCTGGATGCCAGCCTGGCCACACCACTGATTCTGATGCCGCCCGGCCAGAACGGCGTGATTGCTACCTACCGCCAGCTCAAGCTGCTGGCCCTGCACGCGGGACTCAACGGCCTGGTGGCCTGCATGGCCCGCTCCTACCCGGCCCAGCAGTTGCGCCTGGCACAGGACTCGCTGGAATCGCTGCGCCGCTGTGCCATGCGCCACCTGGGGCAGCAACCGCGCACCACGCTCATCCGCGCCGATCGCCCGCAGGAACTGCAGCGCCTGGCATTGCAATGGCTGGAAAATGCCTGCACTATCAGCGCACCGGGCACCTTCTCTGCGCTACCATCCATTCCCAAAGCAGGCTTCCCCACGTACATCGCCCAGAGCCATTGAAGTGACATACACCGCCAAAGGCCAGCTTGATCGCAATGCCATGCTCCAGCAGTATGTTCCGCTGGTTCGTCGGCTTGCGCACCACATGATCGCCAAGCTGCCTGCGAACGTGGAGCTGGACGACCTGATCCAGGTCGGGATGATCGGCCTGAACGACGCGCTGACACGTTTCGAATCGGCCCAGGGCGTGCAGTTCGAGACCTTTGCCACGCAGCGCATCCGTGGCGCCATGCTCGACGAATTGCGCGAAAACGACTGGATGTCGCGCAGCTCACGCAAGAGCCAGAAAGACATCGAAAAAGCCGTCCAGCGCCTGGAACAAAGGCTCGGACGCAGCCCCCTCGAATCCGAAATTGCCGTCGAACTGGACATGAGCCTGACCGACTACCAAAGCCTGCTGAGCAAGGTGCGCGGCACGCAGCTCGTCTATCTGGAAGACATGACCCGCGGCGGGGAAGACGACGAGGGCTTTCTGGACCGGCACGAAACCCCCGACTCCGAAGCCGACCCCATGGCGCTGCTGCGCAACCAGCGGCTGCGCAGCAGCCTGGTCGGTGCCATCCAGTCACTGCCCGAGCGCGAGCAGTACATCATGGGCATGTACTACGAGCACGATATGAACCTCAAGGAAATCGCCGCCGTGCTGGGCGTGACCGAATCGCGCGTCTGCCAATTGCACAGCCAGGCCATTGCGCGCCTGCGCGCCAAGATGCGCGCACACTGAGCTTTCGCGAAAAGCACTCCGCCACACCGACCGCTCGGACATGAAAAAGGGCCGCTTGCGCGGCCCTTGGAGCGAGAGAAAAGTGGCTCTCAGGCAGAGCTTACATGCCCATGCCGCCCATGCCGCCCATGCCACCCATGTCGGGCATGCCGCCGGCAGGTGCGTCGTCCTTCGGAGCTTCTGCCACCATGCACTCGGTGGTCAGCATCAGTGCAGACACCGAAGCGGCGTTCTGCAGTGCGGTGCGAGTCACCTTGGTGGGATCCAGAATACCCATTTCGATCATGTCGCCATAGGTGTCGTTGGCAGCGTTGAAGCCGTAGTTGCCCTTGCCAGCCAGCACGGCATTGACCACCACGCTGGGCTCGCCACCGGCGTTGGCCACGATTTCGCGCAGGGGGGCTTCGATGGCCTTGAGCACCAGCTTGATGCCGGCGTCTTGGTCAGCGTTGTCACCCTTGATCTCGCCAGCAGCCTGACGTGCGCGCAGCAGGGCCACGCCACCGCCGGCCACGATGCCTTCTTCCACGGCAGCGCGGGTGGCGTGCAGGGCGTCTTCCACGCGGGCCTTCTTTTCCTTCATTTCGACTTCGGTGGCAGCGCCAACCTTGATCACGGCCACGCCGCCGGCCAGCTTGGCCACGCGCTCTTGCAGCTTCTCGCGGTCGTAATCGGAAGTGGCTTCCTCGATCTGGATGCGGATCTGCTTGACGCGCGCCTCGATGTCGGCAGCCTGGCCTTCGCCGTCGATGATGATGGTGTTTTCCTTGCCCACTTCGACGCGCTTGGCCTGGCCCAGGTCGGCCAGCGTGACCTTCTCCAGCGTCAGGCCCACTTCTTCAGCGATGACCTTGCCGCCCGTCAGGATGGCGATGTCTTCCAGCATGGCCTTGCGGCGGTCGCCGAAGCCAGGAGCCTTGACGGCGACGACCTTCAGAATGCCACGGATGGTGTTGACCACCAGCGTTGCCAGGGCTTCGCCTTCGACTTCCTCGGCGATGATCAGCAGGGGACGGCCAGCCTTGGCGACTTGCTCCAGCGTGGGCAGCAGGTCACGGATGTTGCTGATCTTCTTGTCGAACAGCAGCACGAAGGGGTTGTCCAGAATAGCAGCTTGCTTTTCGGGGTTGTTGATGAAGTAGGGCGACAGGTAGCCGCGGTCGAACTGCATGCCTTCAACGACGTCGAGTTCGTTGTTCAGGCTCTTGCCGTCTTCCACGGTGATCACGCCTTCCTTGCCGACCTTGTCCATGGCGTTGGCGATGATTTCGCCGATGCTGGAGTCAGAGTTGGCGGAAATGGAACCCACCTGGGCGATTTCCTTGGAGGTGGTGGTGGGCTTGGAGGCCTTCTTCAGCTCTTCGATCAGGGCAGCCACGGCCTTGTCGATACCGCGCTTCAGATCCATGGGGTTCATACCGGCGGCCACGTACTTCATGCCTTCGCGCACGATGGCCTGGGCCAGCACGGTGGCGGTGGTGGTGCCGTCGCCAGCGTTGTCAGAGGTCTTGGAAGCAACTTCCTTGACCATCTGGGCGCCCATGTTTTGCAGCTTGTCCTTCAGTTCGATTTCCTTGGCCACGGACACGCCGTCCTTGGTCACGGTGGGGGCGCCGAACGAGCGCTCCAGCACCACGTTGCGGCCCTTGGGGCCCAGGGTGGTCTTGACCGCGTTGGCCAGGATGTTCACGCCTTCAACCATGCGTGCGCGGGCTTCGCCGCCGAAAACTACGTCTTTTGCTGCCATGTTTGGCTCCTACAGAATTTGAATCAAATAGGCCGCTAACGCATGTTTATCAAGCGCCAGCAGCTATGAAAAAGTGAGTGAAGCGAAAGGAATTACTTCTCGACGACCGCGAACAGGTCGTCTTCCTTCATCACCAGCAGCTCGTCGCCATCGACCTTGACGGTCTGGCCGCTGTACTTGCCGAACAGGACGCGGTCGCCAACCTTGACGCTCATCGCGCCCAGTTCGCCCTTGTCGTTCTTCTTGCCCGGGCCCACGGCCAGTACTTCACCCTGGTCGGGCTTCTCGGCGGCGTTGTCGGGGATGAAGATGCCCGAAGCGGTCTTGGTCTCGCTCTCGATGCGCTTGACAATCACGCGGTCGTGCAGGGGGCGAAGTTTCATTTGTTGCTCTCCTAGACAAAAGGATGTTTTCACTGGCGATGCCCCCCGACTACCGGGGAGCACAAAAACCCAGCCGAGGCATTGTTAGCACTCATGGCTGACGAGTGCCAATGATAAGGGCAATTCAGCGGCTTTCAAGGGGTGGGGCTTTGGCCCAGGTCGGGCATTCAGGCGCAACAAGCATGCATCCCACGGGTCGATGCAGCGAAATTCAAGGGCATCGACTGTTCCAAAAAACGGAACAGTCAGTTTTATACCGGATGGTTTTTCTTTGAACCACTGAGGCGTACAGTTCAACCCATCGATGAACCACCGCCCCAGGCGACTCACCGAAGGCGGATGTGAACCAGGCACTATGCCCCGTACGCATCCGGTGACTCACCCATCGTTGATCCAAAGGAAACCACCATGTCGTTCTCTCGCACTCTCTCCATCGCTGCTGTTGCTGCTTTCGCTTCTGTGGGCGCCCAGGCCGGTGAACTCTACGGAGCAGGCTTTGACACCCAGGCGCCCTCGACCCTGAGCCGCGCCGCCGTGCACGCCCAGGCCGTGGAAGCCGTCGCGCAGTTCAAGAACTATGAAGTCGTCAATGCCGAGCCAGCCGCATCGTCCACCGTGAGCCGCAGCGAAGTGCGCAGCCAGGCCGTGGTCGCCAACCGCGCAGGCACCATTGCCTCCGGCAACCGCAGCTGATAGCTCCTGCCTGATGCCCTGCCCGCACGGCCCCAGGCCCTGCGGGTTTTTTGTTGTGCGCACAATGCTTGGAGTGCAGGGCTGCGCATGACAGAATCAACCCTCATGCCCGCCTCCACGGACTTCCTCCACACCCAACAGCCTGCAGGCCCGGCCGAGAGCGCCATGAACACGCTCTACCGCGCAGCGCTCGGGCCCATCCGGCCCGAAAGCTACCTGCCGCGTTTCGAGCGTTTTGACACGCTGGGCCGCACCCAGCCTGGCTGGAATTGGGCCGCCAGCCTGTGCACGCTGAACTGGATGGCCTTGCGCCACCTGTGGACGCCCGCCCTCATCTACGTGGCCGCCGCCGAAGGACTGGGGCTGCTGCTGTTCGGCGCCATCCGCACCCTGCTGCCCTGGCCGGAACCCGTGCAATGGGGCTTGGTGGGCGCCTATGCCCTGCTTGCCTTTGCCCTGCCGGGTCTGTATGGCGACGCCATCCTGCACACCGAAATCCGCAAACGCATCGCCCGTGCGCTGGCCAGCACCCGCAGCCTGCCCGAAGCCTGCGCCCAACTGGAACAGCAGGCCGCCAGCAAGCGCCGACTGGCGGGCCTGGCGGCGCTGAACGCGGGACTGCTGGGTGTTGCGGCACTGGCTTACCAGTTTCTGCCCCAGGGCAACCCCGCAGAAACACCTGTGCCCCCTGCCATACCCGAGGCCCCGGTACCCAGCATCAGCGCCAGCGCACCACAGCAAGCCGCCAGCGGCGCACTCCTTTCCCCGCTGCCCGAACCTGCCCCCACTGCGTCGGCCAGCGCCGCCACCGTAGCGGCCAGCGAACCAGCATCCGCCCAGCCAACGGCCAGCACGCCTGTTGCCGCACCACCCGTTCTGGAGCAGCTGCCGCCTCCCTCCCCCATGGCAGCGCCCACTCCCGCCGCTTCGGCGACCACACCACAAGCCTCAGGAACCAGTCCCCGCAGCGCTGCGGTCAAACCTGCCGCCAAGCCCACACCTGCAGCGCGAAAACCCGACAGCAAAGCAGTCATCGGCCCGCAAGTCCCTTCCAGCGCACCCGAGGCGCCCACACCACAGGCCACTGGGGCATCGGCCCCAGCGACCGGCGAGACCCTCCCGCAGGTCGGGAGTCAGCCGGGCTACTACATCAACGTGGGACTCTTTGCCGAAGAAGCCAATGCACGCAAGGCCCAGGCCAAGCTGCTCAACGCAGGGCTGCCTGCCTTCCGCCAAAGCCTGGACACACCCAAGGGCCAACGCATCCGCGTGCGCGTGGGCCCCTACCCCAGCGCAGCACAGGCCCAGGCGGCGGCGCGCAGCATCAAGGCGCTGCACTTGGATGCTGTGGTTTTTCGGCAAGGCGCCTCCGAGAACCGCTGAAGTCAGCAGGCGCCATAGCTATCTGTACGGATACAAAAAGTCACAGTCCACTGCTACCATGGGTCGAAAACATACGGTGCACTTGGGCCACCCCCCGCACCTTGCATAACCAGGAGCGCTGACCGATGCCCGGAACCCATCTTGAAGCACCGCTGTTCATCAAGGAGATCAGCGAATCTGCGGTGGACATTGCACGCACGCCCTTTTTCTTCAACGATGGCGGCGCCCCCACATTTCTGGATGCGCCACCGGCGGGTGCCACTGCCTTGACACCGGCGGCCACCGACCCCGCCATGGCCCAGGGCAACGAATATGCCGTGGCCCAGGTGATCGGCGTCAAACCCAACCCGCCGTATGGCTTGGAAACACAACTCGGCTTCGCTGCAGAGCAAGTGGCCTTTGCTCCCCTTTGGGCCACGCGTGACATTGCTGCCGCCTTCGGCATCACGCTGGTGGAGCCGGGGCAAGTGGTCCAGGTGCGCAGCCCTGTGGTGCACCTGCAGCAGATCGAATACGAGTACGGCGTGTTCGCAGGACACTGGTCTCCCTACCAGGGCACAGGCAACAGCCTGCTCAGTGTGGTGTGCACAGACCTGGAGCACCACGACTTTCCCCATGTGTTCGCATCCACGGACGCCAGCCAACCCCTGGTGATCTCGGTTGGTCGCTATTGGCCCCGGCTGGGCCGCATCCGGCTGGCAGACCTCTGGGTGCCACGCGGCAGCGCGCTTTACATTCCCCCCAAACCTGCGCTGGACAACCCCGAATGCATTGACCTGCACAACAACCGCAACTCTGCACGCGCCTGCTGGGGCAACATCCATCAAGGCAGCATCACCACCCACACGCTGCTGCAAAAGAACCACGGATTTTTCTACTGGTACTGGAATGCCATTGCCACCACGCATGGCACACCAGAGAAAGTGCGCTAGCAACGACTGCACCATTGCGAGGAGGAACCCGGCATGTCCTACATGGGTGAACTGAACAACGACAGCGCGGTGTACCGCACCCTTCTGGAGTCCACCAAGGCGATTCCATGGAGGATCGATTGGGCCAGCAAACGCTTCTCCTACATCGGCCCACAGATCGAAGAGCTGCTCGGCTGGACGCCCGAGAGCTGGATGAGCGTCGAAGACTGGGCCGCCCGCATGCACCCCGAGGACCGCGAGCATGTGGTCAGTTTTTGCGTCGCTCAATCCCAGGCGGGAGTGGACCACGAGGCCGACTACCGCGCACTGACCAAAGACAATGGCTACGTGTGGATCCGCGACGTGGTGCACGTGGTACGCACCCCACAGGGCGAACCTGAGGCACTGGTCGGCTTCATGTTCGACATCAGCGAACGCAAAAAAACCGAAGAAAAGCTCCTAGCGTTGCAAAAGGAACTGGAGGCCCTGTCCTTCAAGGACGGACTGACCAACATTGCCAACCGCCGCCGCTTTGATGCGTGCCTGCAGGTGGAATGGGAAAGCGCGCGCACCAACCGCCATCCGCTGTCGCTGCTGCTGTTCGACATCGACTACTTCAAGCAATACAACGACCTGTATGGCCATGTGCGCGGCGACAAATGCCTGGTGGACATCGCGCAGACCCTGAGCCTGGCACTGGATGGTCCCCGCGACCTGGTCGCCCGCTATGGCGGAGAAGAATTCATCGTGCTGCTACCTCAGGCCGATGCCAACGTCGCCCTCAAGGTGGCCGAACGCTGCCAACGCCTGGTGCAGAAACAGGCCATCGCCCACGCGCAGTCACCCCATGGGGAGCACATCACGGTGAGCATTGGCGTGGGCACGCTGATCCCCAGCGAGGGCTTGAGGCCCTCGGACTTCATCGACGCCGTGGATCAACAGCTGTACGCAGCCAAGAAGAACGGTCGCAACCGGGTGGAGGTTGTGACACTGGGAGACGTCACTCCACCGTGACGCTTTGGACGAGGCACAGGCGTGTGCCGCCACTCACTTCGCTGCGAAACATGAGTGGCCTCCAAGCCCAGAAACCTCGCGCCTGCGGCGCCGACGCTACGCGTCGGCCCATAGCGCGCCGGTCATTCAACCGTCACGCTCTTGGCGAAAAGACAGGTTGTGCCGCCACGTCACTTCGCTGCGCGAAATGAGTGGCCTCCAAGCCCAGAAACCTCGCGCCTGCGGCGCCGACGCTACGCGTCTATTCTGGGCAATTAAAGTCGTAAACATAGGCCCAGCATCCATGCGGGTTTCCAGGCGATCGATTCTTGCGGGGTGCCGACTAAAGTCGTAAACACCCAGAGCTCTCGGATTCTAAAGTCCTGTTGGAAGCTGGTGCGACCAGAAGCTTTGTCCAGCAGTTGATCTGGACTGACTTGGGGCACTTGACTCTACTGGAAGTTATGGTAGCGGCTGATGCTCTTTGAATCGCCCGGGGCGGTTCATGGAGCATGCACGGCATGAAAAGAAAATGCAAACTGACCCAGTATCGCAAACGCGATACAGTCAAGCCATGAAAACAGCCACGATCCCACCAATTCGCATCGAGCCAGCATTGCGCCAAGAGATCGAGCAAGCGCTTGGCGATGGCGAAACCATGGCTTCGTTGGTCGAAAGTGCGGTACGAACAGAGGTGTCTCGCCGCCGCGATCAAACCGAGTTCGTGCGTCGTGGCTTGGCTTCAATTGCGCGGTCAGAGGCGGATAGCGACTGGATTCCAGCGGAGACCGTTTTGGCCAAACTTGAAGCAAAGGTTGCTGCTGCGCGAAAGCGGCAAGAGGGCCTTAGCAAGTGAAGTATCAGATCGTTTTCAGCCGCGAGGCCGAAGAGGATCTTGAAAGATTGTTTGATTTCGCCTTTGGGTGAAAACTAAACAGTCTGACTGGTGTTCTTGAGAATCCAACTAATGCGATTGAGACAAGACGGCAGGCGTGCCAATTTTTGGCCATTTGCCCGTTTAGTTGCCGCAAAACAGATGATGGGCCATTTGTGCGAGAGCTGATTTTGCCTTTTGGTACAGCCGGGTATGTCGTACTACTTGAAATCAAGGCTGCTGGTCGAGTCCACATCGGCACCATTCGGCAACAGAGAGAAAGCGACTACCACTGAGTGGTCAAACACTACCCCTGAGTGACACTTGATCCCCGCCTTGGTTCCCCCGCCCGAGAGGGCCAAGCCGATTCGTGGATTCTGAGAGCCATCACGCGGGTTGCAGAAGCACGCCACGAGCGCATTCACGGCCCTGGCGCTGGCCAACATCTACCATTGCCGGGGGCAATTGCTGGGGCAGGTGCACACGTAAGGGCGGGAATCGGAGCCGAGTTCAATGGGTCTAGTTCTTCGAGACCACCAATTCGAGAACAAGTGACCGCTGTCTGGATTGTTTTCGGTGCGCATTCCCTATACGCTTTGCTTTGGTGAGTACCCTCTGGAGCCAAACCGTGTCCATCAGTCCTTCGAGCAACCTGCGATCTCCCATTCACTCCAAGGTGTCCTACACAACCACCATGGTGCGAGGGGACAAGGTTCACCTCCCCCCACAACTCTCCGGCTTCAAAGTGGGACAACGTGTCTTCTTTGCAATGCGAGACGGCGAGATCCGGATCCACCCCAAGCCCGTCAGAGTCGTTGCAGGGAGATTGCTTTCTAGCCGTGTGCGCCATGCTGTGCGGTCACATGCCATGTGGGGCCCCAGAAAGCGTATTCAGTGAGCGCTGGCATGTAGCGCCAATGCTCACCGGCCTGCTGTAGGCAAGAACTCCACGCCAGTACGTCGCACCAACTCACGGTAGCTGATGGGGGCCGACACTCGCTCACCTTCCCGGTTCTCTTGCCAGTGTGCCCAGCTGCGGCCTGTAGTGGCGTCATACACGAGCTTGAAGAGGTAACGCGGTACGCGCACTCGTCCTTCTCCAATCGTCGGCGCGTCGGGCTCAAACACCGGCCCTGAACCGCCCCGGGTATCGAGGAGGCCGGTTGGTTTAAGTTGACACCTTTGTCGAGGTGTCGCTG
>NZ_JAKVIJ010000016.1:0-60705 GCF_022760965.1 Simplicispira sedimenti | reverse complement strand
TTCGGAGACCGCATCTCCGTCAACTGAAGTCCGAACCGTTTACACAAAAATTCGGACACGCCCGCATAGTCCGGTCGCAGTGACGGGGTATCGGTTTTTCGAAATCCATCCACTTTGCCTTGTACGCAGACCAGTCATACCATGAGCCAATTCCTTTAAGTCCTCGACTGTCCCGCCTATGACGCTGCTGTCTAACAATCTTGATCACCCCTCATCCGATCAGTTGTATGAAGGGTTTGAGCGTCGCTTGATCCAGGCGTTGGGTGCAACAGTGGGTGGGAACGCTTTGTCCCAGGCGTTGGGATATCCCTCGCAGGATGCTTTCCGCAAGGCCTTCCAGCGAGGGCGTTTGCCGGTGACCACATTTTCGCTTGAAGGCCGAAAAGGGCGCTTCGCTGCCGCAACAGATATCGCTCTCTGGCTGTGGTGCCAACGCGCCAAGCCCACCGATTGAGTTCCAGTCCTTCGATGGCAAGCAAACGCAAGAGCCATAGATCCCTCGACCTGCATGCGTCTGCAGATGAAGAGCCCCTGCGACCAAACGAAAACCGTGGTCTACGGATTGGCTGATCCGCGCTCACACGCTATCCAGCAAGCGACCTGTACATACCCAGCCAATTTCTGAAACCACCCGTTGGAGGCGCCATGCAGAACTGACCAAAAGCATAGGGGCATAAAGCACAAAGCCCAGAACCTGTTGGAGCAGGTGCTGGGCTTGGATTCTGTGCACAAGAGCTTGGACGGCAACTTGATGCGCAAAGTATCCCGCTTTGAAAAAACTTTGTCAACAGCCCTCTGCGAGGGTTGATGGCATGGCTTTGCCCCGGTTCTGGCTGTGCGCCAGAGAAACGGTTCGCCGCGTTGTGCGCGGCGGTCACGAGATCGTTTTCGGGATCAACTTATGACTAGGGATAGACAGGGCCAGCATTTTTTGTTGTCGGCCCAGTTGCGCGACTTCACTCTGTGGGATGCTGCAAATTTGAGCGAGGAGGAAGCTTTTTGGCGGTTTGTAGAGTTCCGCTGGGGTAGTCAGGAACATGTGATTTGCCCGAGTTGCGGAGTGATTTCGAAACCGTTTTGTCGAATCGATCGGCGACAGCTTCGGTGCAGACATTGTGATCATCACTTTTCTCCGTTGAAGTCCTCGCCATTCGCAGATCGAAAGATGCCCTTTAAAAAGCTGCTGATGGCCCTTTGTCTATATGTGGCGTCTGCCAAGGGCGTGCCGGCACTTTTCATGTGCCGTCTGTTAGACATGCAAGACAAGACCGCTGCAGTGCTCACGGGTAAATTGCGGGAATGCCTGATTCAAGAGATGGACACGGAAATACTGTCCGGGGTGGTTGAAATTGATGGAGGGCACTTTTGCGGAAAACCTCGCAAAGGTCGCCTTAGGTTCAAAACTCGTCCCGAAGATGTCGCTGCAGCTCTCGCTGCCAAGTTCAAGGGCGAGCCCCAGCCGAAACGCAAGCCGAGGAGCAAGGCAGAAGCACGAAACTGGGCTCGCCGCAGTCTGAAGCGGGTTGTCATGGTCTTGCGCCAAATTCATCCCGAAAAAGGGAACGGAGCTAGCCACACCAGGGTGGCCGTGGCCTACTCAGAAAACGAGCGGGTTGCCACACGACTGGCACGAATTCTGATTGAGCCGGGCTCTACTATCATGACCGATGAGAATGCAGCCTACAACGTGCTGTCATCCTGGTACGACCACCATTGCGTAGAGCACTCCATAGAGTTCAGCACCATTGATGGCGTCAACGAAAATCAAGCAGAAAGTTATTTCTCAAGGCTGAGGCGTGCAGAGTACGGCACGTATCATGGGTTTCGTCCAAAATACCTCATGGACTATGCCCAGGAGTTCGCTTGGCGTGAGGACGTTCGGCGCCGAACCGAGAACGAAAAGATCCAGGACCTGATGGGAAGAATATTCAGCTCAGGCCAGTCGCGCTGGTGGCGAGGCTACTGGCAGGGGCATCATCGAGAGGGTGAGTTTCCTGTTCAAAACTAGCCCATTGGGAGCGCTTGAGACACCATCGTCCTTCAATGCTTCCTTGCTGATTTTCAACTCGGGTGATCTTGCCTTCCCAAGCCAGGTGCTGCATACGTTTACGGACCCGGTAACGCAAGTCAGAAAAGCTGATTTTCTCTCCACCATGTTCGCCAAGATAGCACGCAACAAATGCTGCAGTCTGGGTCGCGGTTCGTGGCGAACCACAAGCTTCTTTTAGATAGCGGTAAATGAGTCGAGTTAGATGTCCGTAAGCAGTCAGGGACAGGTTATCTTGACTGCGAACGGGCTTGATGATGGCAGGGTCTACGCCTACTTCATGCTGTTTCAGCAGCAGGCCAGTTGCTGCCAGATCAGCTTTGAGCGCATCCAGGGTTCGCGTATGGAGGTTTTGCTGTCTCCTTTCACTGGCCATGGCGCCTTCAAGCTGACGCTCTAGCGCAGCCAGTCGAGTCTTAGCATCTGCCTGACGGAGATCTTCGGCAGCCTGCAACTTGGCGATTTCACCTTCCAAACGTGCATGCCGCGTGATCAACCATTTCAAAGAAGAAGGAGTTGGTAGCGCTCTCATGTGGGAGAGGCTACCTATTCTCCCTTTTAAAAACTATGGGCAACTGCTACCGAATAGCGGCACAAAGACAAAAAACCCCAGTGATTTCAAGGCACTGGGGTTTTGGTTTGGACGCATGCGGATGCATGCGGACTACTTCACATGTTGTCGATCATGACCTGACCGAAACCCGAGCAGCTCACCTGCGTGGCACCGTCCATCAGGCGGGCGAAGTCGTAGGTGACTTTCTTGGACTTGATGGATTTTTCCATGGAGCTGATGATGAGGTCGGCGGCTTCCTTCCAGCCCATATGGCGCAGCATCATTTCGGCGGAGAGGATTTCGGAACCGGGGTTCACATAGTCCTTGCCAGCGTACTTGGGGGCCGTGCCGTGGGTGGCTTCGAACATGGCAACGGAGTCGCTCAGGTTGGCGCCGGGGGCGATGCCGATGCCGCCCACCTGGGCTGCCAGGGCGTCGGAGATGTAGTCGCCGTTGAGGTTCAGCGTGGCGATCACGGAGTACTCTGCGGGACGCAGCAGGATCTGCTGCAGGAAGGCGTCGGCAATGCTGTCCTTGATGACGATGTCTTTGCCCGTCTTGGGGTTCTTGAACTTGCACCATGGGCCGCCGTCGATCAGCTCGGCGCCGAATTCCTTCTGCGCCAGGGCGTAGGCCCAGTCGCGGAAGCCGCCTTCGGTGTACTTCATGATGTTGCCCTTGTGCACGATGGTCACGCTGGGCTTGTCGTTGTCGATGGCGTACTGGATGGCCTTGCGCACCAGGCGCTCGGTGCCCTCACGCGAGACAGGCTTGACGCCGATACCAGAGGTTTCGGGGAAGCGGATCTTCTTGACGCCGAATTCTTCCTGCAGGATCTTGATGAGCTTCTTGGCCTTGTCGGACTCGGCCTCGAATTCGATGCCGGCATAGATGTCTTCGGAGTTCTCGCGGAAGATCACCATGTCGGTCTTGTGGGGTTCCTTGACGGGCGAGGGCACGCCGTCGAAGTACTGCACGGGGCGCAGGCAGACGTACAGATCCAGTTCCTGGCGCAAGGCCACGTTCAGCGAACGGATGCCACCACCCACGGGCGTGGTCAGCGGGCCCTTGATGGAAACCACGTAGTCCTTGAGCACCTGCAGCGTTTCTTCGGGCAGCCACACATCAGGGCCATAGACCTTGGTGGACTTCTCGCCCGCATAGACCTCCATCCAGTGGATCTTGCGCTTGCCACCATAGGCCTTGGCCACGGCGGCATCGACCACCTTGAGCATCACGGGCGTGATGTCGAAGCCCGTGCCGTCTCCTTCGATGTAGGGAACGATGGGCTGGTCCGGCACGTTCAGGGACATGTCGGCGTTGACGGTGATTTTCTGGCCTTCGGCGGGCACCTTGATGTGCTGGTAGCTGGTCATGGACGGGAGGTCTCCGGTGGAATGCTGAAGGGTATTCAGCGGGTTGGGCAAAGCAGAGTATTGCGCGAAGATTCTAACGAGAAAAGCCCGACTCAAGCCTTACGGCACCACAAGGCGCACGGCGTTTTCGCATGTTGCAATCAGCGACGGTTCGGCCTGCTCGGATGCCTGACCGCGCTCGCTTGCCGCACAATCGCCCCCTGGGTGGCATGCCGCAGAGCGCGCGTGCCGGTGGTGCCAGGGCGAACCCGTCCCCCCTGGCGCGTTTTGTCTGCACTCAACCATGGCACTGAAACCTTTGTTCTCTCTTGTGTCCGGCGCACTGGGCACCGCTCTGCTGGCACTTGCCACGGGCGTTCTTGCGCAGGAAGGCCCCCAGCGCGACTTGCCCCGCGTGGAGCTGACCGCAGGCATGCACCGCATCGACGCCCAGGTGGCGCAGACCGACCGGCAACGCGCCATCGGCCTGATGCACCGCCAGGACATGCCGGCGCACGAGGGCATGCTGTTTGTGTTCGAGCAGCCAGCGCAGCAGTGCTTCTGGATGAAGAACACCCTGCTTCCCCTGACCGCGGCTTTTGTGGCTGATGACGGCACCGTGGTGAACCTGGCCGACATGAAGCCGCAGACACTGGATTCGCACTGCTCAGCAAAACCAGTGCGCTATGTGCTGGAGATGAACCAGGGGTGGTTCAAGCAGCGGGGCATCCAGGCGGGGTTCAAGCTGCAGGGCGGGCCGTTTCGCAAACCCTGAAATGCTATATATTCGATAGCTATTGGCGCTTTATTCGTAAGCGTCAAGTCAATATTTGACCAAAAAAAATGGCCCCATCAGGGGCCATTTCTATGTTGGGCGCGAACCCGCGTCCGTTCAGGCGAAATTGGCCTCGGCAAACTTCCAGTTCACCAGGTTGGAAAGGAAGGTTTCGACGAACTTCTGGCGCAGGTTGCGGTAGTCGATGTAGTAGGCATGCTCCCACACGTCCACGGTCAGCAGGGCCTTGTCGGCGGTGGTCAGGGGCGTGCCAGCGGCACCGGTATTGACGATGTCCACGCTGCCGTCGGCCTTCTTCACCAGCCAGGTCCAGCCGGAGCCGAAGTTGCCCACAGCGCTCTTGACGAAGGCTTCCTTGAAAGCGGCGTAGCTGCCCCACTTGGCGTTGATCGCGGCTGCCAGGGCGCCCGTAGGTTCACCGCCACCGTTGGGGGTCATGCAGTTCCAGAAGAAGGTGTGATTCCAGATCTGCGCAGCGTTGTTATAGATGCCGCCGCTGGACTTCTTGACGATGTCTTCGAGGGACATCGATTCGAACTCGGTGCCCTTCTGCAGGTTGTTCAGGTTCACCACGTAGGCGTTGTGGTGCTTGCCGTGGTGGTATTCCAGCGTTTCCTTGCTGTAGTGCGGGGCCAGGGCGTCAATGGCGTAGGGCAGCGCGGGCAAAGTGTGTTCCATGGAGCGATCCTTTCTTCTGTGGTGGGGAATGCGGCACCGGCACCAGCCGGTGGCGTTCAGGTCAACAAGCCATTGTAGGAACAAGCCCTGATCTTTGCTGGCCTGGGGCTTTGTCCGCGTCGGCGGTGGGGATCACGACGATGGGTGCGGCGCCTGCACCCGCAGTTCCAGCCGTCCATCGGCAAGCTGGGCCTGCAATGTGTCGTCGGTGTGGGCTTGTTGAACGCTGGTCACCGTGTGGCCTTGCGCGTCGCAAAGGATGGCGTAGCCGCGCTCCAGCACACGCTGCGGGGCCAGCAAATCCAAGCGCAGCGCACAGCGCGCCAGGCGCTCTTCTTGCGCCGCAAGGTGTCGCTGCATGGCTTGCGGCAACCGGGCCTCCACCGCTTGCTGGGATTGGGTCAGACGCTGCATTTTGAATAGCACCGCGTGGCGCAGACGGCCATGCAGGACGGACAGCCGCTGCTGCTCGCGCGCCGCCAGACCCGAAGGGCGCCCCAGGCGCAGGGTCAGGTGATCCAGGCGCTGGCCGCGCAGATCGATCTGGCGCTGCACGCCGTCCTGGAGCCGCTCGCCCAGTAAATCGAGCGCCCCCAGCCACACCGCGCGCGGCTGGGCGACCAACTCGGCGGCAGCGGTGGGCGTGGGCGCGCGCAGGTCGGCGCAGAAGTCGGCGATGGTGAAATCCGTTTCGTGCCCCACCCCGCAGACCACGGGCACCGGGCTTTGCACGATGGTGCGCGCCAGTTGCTCGTCGTTGAAAGCCCACAGGTCTTCGATGGAGCCACCGCCCCGCACCAGCAGGATGGCATCGATAGCCACATCGCCCGCCAACGCCAGGCGGTACAGGCGCGACAGCGCCGCACACAGGCTGGCCGGTGCCTGCGCACCTTGCACCTGGGCCGGCACCAGCACCACGGGCAGGTGGGGGGCGCGGCGGCGCAAGGCGGTCACCACATCGTGCAGAGCCGCCGCACCGGTGGACGTCACCAGCCCGATCCCCCTGGGCAGGGTCGGCAGCGCACGCTTGCGGGACGGGTCGAACAGGCCCTCGGCGTCCAGCCGGGCCTTGAGCCGCAGAAACTGCTCGAACAAGGCGCCCTGCCCTGCGCGGCGCAGTTGCTCGACGACGAGTTGCAGGTCACCGCGCGCCTCGTACACGCCCAGGCGGCCCTGGACCTCGACGAGCTCCCCGTCACGCGGCACGAAATCCAGCGCCTCGGCGGCCCGACGGAACATCGCACAGCGGATCTGGCCCTGGCCATCCTTGATGGCAAAGTAGCAATGCCCGCTGGCAGCGCGTGAAAAGCCCGTGATCTCGCCGCGCACGGCCACAGGGTTGAAGCGTGCCTGCAGGGTGTCCGCCACGGCGCGGCACAGCGCCCCAACCTCCCAGACACGCGGCGCCGCGAGTGGGTTTTCAATACCCATGGCCTGCATCCATGCGCTTTTCCGGGCTTGTTGCGCCGCAGTATTCCACAGAGCGCAAAAGTGTCATGGTTGTAAGCATTTGCTCATTGCCACGTGCCCCAACACATTGAAATTCGTGCATCTTATTGATTTTGTTGATTTTTTTGCTGCTTAAAAAACCAGCATTTTGTTCCAGCCACGGTGTGGCGCCGTTGTGCGGCCATCGACACCGGCCTTCTCCACAAAGTTATCCACAGAAACTGTGGGTGAGGCGCGCATACAAACGGATGCAATCGCAGCCCCCCCTGTGGCACAGGGATGGCCACAAAGCTGGGCCATAATCGCTTTTTGCCCACCCCGTGCGGAGACAAGACAATTGCTGTCCATCATACAAGCCGCAGGCTGGCCCATCTGGCCCCTGATCGCCTGCTCGGTTCTGGCCCTTGCGCTGATTTTCGAGCGTTTCATCTCCCTCAAATCCACCCGCATCATCCCGCCCAAGTTGCTGGATGAAGCGATTTCCGTGTCCTCGCAATCCCTCCCCGGCCCCGACGTGGTGGGCAAGCTGGCACAGAATTCGGCGCTGGGCGAAGTGCTGGCCACAGGCCTGCGCACGCTCAACAGCAACCCCCGCACGTCCGAGGCCGACCTGCGCGCCGCCATGGAAGGCGCTGGCCGCGTGGTTGCGCACCGGCTTGAAAAGTACCTCAGTGCACTGGCAACCATCGCATCGGCGGCGCCGCTGCTGGGCCTGCTGGGCACCGTGGTGGGCATGATCGAGATCTTCGGCTCCCAGGGCGGTGCCACAGGCGGCATGGGCAGCGGCAATCCGGCGCAGCTGGCGCACGGCATATCGGTGGCGCTCTACAACACCGCATTTGGCCTGATGGTGGCCATTCCGGCTCTGATTTTCTGGCGCTACTTCCGCAGCCGCGTGGATGCCTACCTGCTGACGCTGGAGCTGTCGTCCGAGCAGTTCGTGCGCCACCTGCTGCGCCACAAGAAGTGAACGTACCGGCAAAGGCTGCCCCATGAACTTCCGCCCCCGTGCCAAGGAAGAGCCGGAGATCAACCTGATCCCCTTCATCGACGTGCTGCTGGTGATCCTCATCTTTCTGATGCTGACCACCACCTACAGCAAGTTCACCGAGCTGCAGCTCACCCTGCCCGTGGCCGACGCCGAGCAACAACGCGACCACCCCAAGGAAGTGGTGGTGGCCGTGGCTGCCGATGGCCGCTATGCCATCAACAAGAGCGGCATCGACGGCAAGAGCGTGGATCACCTCGCCGCGGCACTGCGCGATGCCGCCAAGGCGGGCCAGGGTACGGTGGTCATCATCAGTGCAGACGCACTGGCGCCGCACCAATCGGTCATCTCGGTGATGGAGGCAGCGCGCCGCGTGGGCCTCACGCAAATCACCTTTGCCACCCAGTCCTCCGCCCGCGCGGGCGCAGGCAAGTAGGCGCCGTCCATCACTGCTGCCAGCCCGCAGCCTCACATGCACCAGGTCAGCGACGCCAGCCCCGCGCTGCAACGCGCGTGGCGGCAACGCGGCGCGCTGGCCTGCCTGCTCTGGCCCCTGTCACTGCTCATGGGGCTGCTTGTGCGCCTGCGCCGGGGCTTGTATGCGGCGCGCATTCTTCCATCGGGTCATCCGGGCGTTCCGGTCATTGTGGTGGGCAATGTGGTGGCGGGCGGCGCGGGCAAAACGCCGGTGGTGATGGCTGTGGTGCGCCACCTGCAGGCCCGTGGCTGGCGGCCTGGGGTTGTATCGCGCGGCTACGGTCGCAGCAGCACCGACTGCCGCGCAGTGCTGCCCGACAGCCCCCCCAGCGCCGCGGGCGACGAGCCCCTGCTGATTGCCCGCCAATGCAAAGTGCCGGTCTTCGTGGCGAGCCAGCGCCTGGAGGCCGCACAGGCACTGCGCCAAAGCCATCCCGACATCGACATCATCGTGTGCGACGATGGGCTGCAGCACCTGGCGCTGGCGCGCAACATCGAGGTCTGCGTGTTCAACAACGATGGCGTAGGCAACGGCTGGCTGCTGCCCGCAGGCCCGCTGCGCGAGCCTTGGCCTCGGCCTGTGGATCTGGTGGTGCACGCAGGCACCGCCCCGAAAGGCGGCCGCGCACCCTGCTTCGCCATGCAGCGCAGCCTGGCACCCACCGCAGTACGTGCCGATGGCAGCCAGGTGCCACTGCACCAATTGCAGACTCAGCCACTGCTCGCACTGGCGGGCATCGCCCGGCCCGGAGACTTTTTTGCCCTGCTGCAGCAATCCGGCCTGGAACCCCAACGCACTCTGGCACTGCCGGATCACTATGATTATGATAGCTGGCAGCGCCCATCAGATAAGCCCTACACACTGATTTGCACTGAAAAAGATGCCGCCAAGCTCTGGCGCCTTCATCCGGACGCACTGGCAGTGCCACTGCAGGTGGAAATTGCTCCCGGCTTTTTCGAGGCCCTGGATGCCAAGCTGGCTGCGCTGGGCTCGCTATCATCGCGCTCCTGATTTCCCGTCTTTCCCCACTGCACCGCCATGGACACCAAACTGCTCGAACTGCTGGTCTGCCCCGTCACCAAAGGCCCCCTCACCTACGACCGGGAGCGCCAGGAACTCATCTCGCGCAGCGCCCGCCTGGCCTACCCGGTGCGCGACGGCATTCCCGTCCTGCTGGAAAACGAGGCCCGTCCGCTGACCGACGAAGAGCTGGAGCGATGAGCACCCGCGGCTTTGCCGTGCTGATTCCGGCACGCATGGCGTCCAGCCGCCTGCCCGACAAGCCGCTGGCGGACATTGCAGGCCTGCCCATGGTGGTGCGCGTGGCCGAGCGCGCCGCAGCCAGTGGTGCCCAGCGCACCGTGGTGGCGGCAGACGATGCGCGCATCCTTGACGCTTGCCGCCAGCACGGGGTGGAGGCCATCCTCACCCGCACCGACCACGCCAGCGGCAGCGACCGCCTGGCCGAGGCCTGCACCCTGCTGGGCCTGGACGGCGACGATGTGGTCGTCAATGTGCAGGGGGACGAGCCGCTGATCGACCCGGCGCTCATCGGCGCCGTGGCCCAACTGCTGCACACGCACCCGCACGCCAGCATGGGAACGGCCGCACATCCGCTGGCTGCGGTGGACGAACTGGCCAATCCGAACGTCGTTAAGGTGGTATGCGATGCCGGCGGCATGGCCCAGTACTTCAGCCGCGCGCCCATTCCGTTTGCACGGGACCACGCGGGCCAGCCCTGGTGGCGCAGCAGCGACGCCAAGCACCCGGCGCTGGCAGGCTTTGCGCCACTGCGCCATATCGGCATCTACAGCTACCGCGCAGGCTTTTTGCGCCGTTTTCCCGAACTGCCGCAGGCCCCCACCGAGGTGATCGAGGCGCTGGAACAACTGCGCGCACTGTGGCACGGCCACCGCATCGCAGTGCATGTATCGGCTACCGCACCCGGCCCCGGCGTGGACACGCCCGAAGACTTGGCCCGCGTGCGCGCCCTGTGCACCTGATCGGTGCAGGCCCTGGTTTGTAAGTGAGGGTACAAGCGGCCCATGCTATCCTTGCCCCCCTAATAAGAGCACCGCATCCGGGGGCAGCGGTCCCGTGGCCCGCAGTGCCGACAGATTTTCCACACTTCGAGGACTATTCCCATGAGACTGATTCTGTTGGGCGCCCCCGGCGCCGGCAAGGGCACGCAAGCCGCTTTCATCTGCAAGAAATACGGCATTCCGCAGATCTCCACCGGAGACATGCTGCGCGCCGCCGTCAAGGCCGGAACCCCTCTGGGGCTCAAGGCCAAGGCCGTCATGGAATCGGGCGCGCTGGTGAGCGACGACATCATCATCGGCCTGGTCAAGGAACGCATCACCGAACCTGACTGCGCCAATGGCTTTCTGTTCGACGGCTTCCCGCGCACCATTCCCCAGGCGGACGCGATGAAGGAAGCGGGTGTCAAGCTCGACTACGTGCTGGAAATCGACGTGCCTTTCGACGCCATCATCGAACGCATGAGTGGTCGGCGCTCGCACCCCGGCAGCGGCCGCACCTACCACGTCAAGTTCAATCCGCCCAAGGTGGCAGACAAGGATGACGTGACCGGTGAACCCCTGATCCAGCGCGACGACGACAAGGAAGAAACCGTCAAGACACGCCTGGAGGTGTACAGCGCCCAGACGCGCCCCCTGGTGGATTACTACTCCGGCTGGGCAAAGCAAGACCCCGCCGCTGCACCCAAATACCGCGCGATCAGCGGCACCGGCAGCGTGGAGGAAATCACCGCGCGCGCCCTCGCTGCCTTGGCAGACTGAGAGATCAAGCTTGCGGGCCACGGCCTGCAGCCTCTGCAACGCCCCGCATGCGGGGCGTTGTCGTTTTCAGAGCGCGGGAGCCGATACGCCCAGCAGTTCCAGCAACAAGGACACCCTGGCCTTGACCGGAATGAGGCCCGGCGACAGTGGCAGCGCAGCGTGGGCCCTGGGCAAGGACAGCACCTGACCCAAGGGGCAGCGCGTGGTCACGCGCACAGCCACGCCGGCTTGCTGCGCGCGCTCCAGCGCGGCTTGCAGCGCATGGTGCAGCGTACCGTTGCCCGTGGCTGCCACCACCAGGCCCTGAACGCCGTCGCGCACCAGCGCATCGACCGTGGCCCCACACGCCCCAGCGTAGTTCATGACGATCTCGACACGCGGCCAGGACGCACCGGACGCTACTTTTTCAAGAGCGCCCTGCGCCCATCCCGCCTGCGCTTGAGGCCAATCCTGCGCCAAGCGCACGCGCCCTTCCTCCACCCAGCCCAACGGCCCGCCTTCGCCCGAGCTGAACGCATCCACGCGGTACGGATGCACCTTCTGAACCTGCCGCGCACCATGCACGGCACCGGCACACACCACCAGCACACCCCTGGCCCCCGGCGCATGCGCCACAGCCATCGCGTCCAGCAGGTTCTGCGGCCCATCGGGGGCGATCGCCGTCGCGGGCCGCATGGCACAGGTCAGCAGCACAGGCTTGCGCGCATCGAGCACGCTGTGCAGAAACCAGGCTGTCTCTTCCAACGTGTCCGTGCCATGCGTGATCACCACGGCTCGCACGCTGTCGTCCTGCAGGTGCGCATGGCAGCGCTGCGCCAACGCAGCCCACACGCCAAACTCCATGTTCTTGCTGTCGATCTGCGCCACCTGCTCGAAATCCAGCGGCCCCTGCGCAGCCTGCGCCAGGCCCGGCACGCCCGCAAGCAGATCCTGCACCCCTACCTGCCCGGCCACATATCCAATGTTGTCACCCGCTGCAGCGGCCTTTCCGGCAATCGTGCCCCCCGTGCCCAGCACCACGATTTTTTTTGTTTCCACTTGCATCCCTCGAAAAACTGGTTAAGAATACAGTTACTGTATTAAATAACAGCCCCTTGCCCACCGGGAGCCCGTCATGCAAAGCAGCCCCAAGCTCACAGCCCGTCAGCAACAGATTCTGGACCTGATCCAGAACGCCATTGCACGCACCGGTGCCCCGCCCACGCGCGCCGAAATTGCCACTGAACTCGGCTTCAAGTCTGCCAATGCAGCCGAAGAGCACCTGCAGGCCCTGGCCCGCAAAGGTGTCATCGAGCTGGTCAGCGGCACCTCGCGTGGCATCCGTCTGCGCGGTGAAGCCATTCGCTCCCTCAACGCGGCACGTGGCACCCAGTACAACCTGCCCATCCCGGGCCTCAGCCAACTGGTGCTGCCCCTGGTCGGGCGTGTGGCGGCGGGGTCCCCGATTCTCGCCCAGGAACATGTGGAGCAGTCCTATTGCGTGGAAGAAAGCCTGTTCCAGCACAAGCCGGATTACCTGCTCAAGGTGCGCGGCATGTCCATGCGCGACGTTGGCATCATGGATGGCGACCTGCTCGCCGTGAAAGCCTGCCATGAGGCGCGCAACGGCCAGATCATCGTGGCACGCCTGGGCGATGACGTCACCGTCAAGCGCCTGCGGCGCACCGCCCAAGGCGTCGAACTGCTGCCCGAAAACCCCGACTACCCCGTGATCGTGGTGCACCCCGGCGAGCCCTTCGCCATCGAAGGCCTGGCCGTCGGCCTGATCCGCAACACCATGCTCATGTGAGCCTGCATCCTGCACCGCCCCAGGTGGCGGGCGCGCGTGTGGCCCCTGATGACCCACGGCCCTGAGGTGGTGCTGTCCCTGCAATCCTGCCAGTGTTCAACCCTGACCTCTGGAGTATTCACATGGGAATTGTTCTCTTGGCAACGTCCGTCCTGCCCCGCCCTTTTCTCGGCCTGTATCGCTGGTGGAAAAGCCATGCTCATCGCCCCAACCGCGCATCAGCCCTGCCACCACCGCACGCCCGGCCTTGTGCGATGCCACCCCTTCCGCGCAACCCCGTAGCCTCCCGCGCACCCCGCGTCTGGCAGGGGCCGGTGCAGATGCCGGGTCATGGCGCAGCCCTGCCCCCTTCTCGGCCCCTGCGCTGCCACACCAGCGCCAATGGCCGGATGGTCATTGCCGGGCGCATGGCCGATGTCTGTGCAGAGCTGGAGCGCATGGCCGCTTGCGAACAGCGCCATTAGCACTGCGCGGCCCGGTGGAACTGAACTGCTTGCAGCGGGCCGCATTTACCCATGGTTGCATAGGCCAGGGGCGCGCCCAAGGCACAATGGCGGGATGAACATCGTGATCCTCGACGACTATCAGGATGCGGTGCGCAAACTGCACTGCGCGACCCGTCTCGACGCCTTCTCGGCCAAGGTCTATACCAACACTGTCAAGGGACTGGGGCAGCTTTCGGTGCGCCTCAAAGATGCCGATGTCATTGTGCTGATCCGCGAACGGACCCAAATTACCCGCCAATTGGTAGAAAAGCTCCCCCGGCTCAAGTTGATCGCCCAAACCGGACGCGTGGGCTCACACATCGATGTAGCCGCATGCACCGAACGTGGCATCGCCGTGGCCGAGGGTGTGGGCTCGCCGGTCGCCCCTGCCGAGCTGACATGGGCGCTCATCATGGCCTCCATGCGGCGCCTGCCGCAGTACATCTCCAACCTCAAGCATGGGGCCTGGCAACAATCAGGCCTCAAGGCCGCAGGCATGCCTCCCAACTTCGGCATTGGCAACGTACTGCGTGGCAAGACTTTAGGCATTTGGGGCTATGGTCAGATTGGTCAAATCGTTGCGGGCTATGGCAAAGCATTCGGCATGAACGTGCGTGTCTGGGGCAGCGAGGCTTCGCGTGCCAAAGCACTGACCGATGGTTACCAGGTGGCATCCCAATGTGAGGAATTCCTGGCTCAATGCGACGTGGTGTCACTGCATTTGCGCCTGTGTGATGCCACGCGCGGCATTGTCACCCTGGAAAGGCTTTCGTCCATGAAGCCCACAGCCTTGCTGGTCAACACCTCGCGCGCCGAACTCATCGAGCCTGACGCATTGATCGCCGCTCTCAACCGAGGCCGCCCCGGAATGGCCGCCGTGGATGTGTTCGAGAGCGAGCCCATCCTGCAAGGCCATGCCCTGCTGCGGCTGGAGAACTGCATTTGCACGCCCCACATCGGCTATGTGGAGCAGGACAACTACGAGTTGTACTTTGGTGCGGCATTCGACAACGTGGCGAACTTCATCAAGGGAACTCCGACCAATATCGTCAACCCTGGAGCCCTCCAGGTACGCCGCTGAACACCGAGCAGTAGCTCGCCACCCCCCCAAAGAAAGCGGCCTCCACACGGGAGGCCGTTCTGCGAAGCACACCCAAAGAGGTGTGCGGGAGGCGCCTGAAGATCAGTTCAGAGGCGTCTTCTTGCCATCCACGTACTTGTACAGGGTGATGGCGGGGTTCTTCATTTCGCCGTTGTCTTCGAAGGCGATGGCAGCGGTCACGCCCTTGAAGTTGGACTTGCGGATTTCAGGCGTATAGACCTTGGGGTCCACCGAGTTGGCGCGCTTCATGGCGTCCACGAGCAGCATGGTCGCGTCGTAGGTGTAGGGGCTGTACACCTGGAACTGACCGGGGTACTTGGCATCGTAGCGCTTCTTCCACTCCACGCCGCCAGGCATCTTGGCCAGCGATGCACCACCTTCGGCGCAGATCACGTTGGTCAGGGTCTTGGCACCCGCAGCCAGCTTGGCGATTTCAGAGGTGCAGACGCCGTCGCCACCGAAGTACTTGACGTCGGCCATGCCCAGTTGCTCCATCTGGCGCAGCATGGGGCCGGCTTGGGGGTCCATGCCGCCAAAGAAGATCGCGTCAGGCTTCTTGGCCTTGATGGCCGTCAGGATGGCCATGAAGTCGGTGGCCTTGTCGTGCGTGAACTGCTCGTCCACCACCTTCATGCCCTTGGCCAGAGCCACTTTCTTGAACACGTCAGCCACGCCCTGGCCATAGGCGGTACGGTCGTCCACCACAGCAACGGTCTTGAGCTTCAGGGTTTCAGCCGCGTAGGCAGCCAGACCCGCACCCAGAGAGTTGTCGGTAGCGATGATGCGGTGCGTGGTCTTGTAGCCAGGCTTGGTCAGGTTGGGGTTGGTGGCGGCGCCCGTGACCATGGGAATGCCGCAATCGTTGTACACCTTGGACGCGGGGATGGTCGTGCCCGAGTTCAGGTGACCCACCACGCCAGCGACCTTGGAGTCGCACAGCTTCTGTGCGGCAGCGGTGCCTTGCTTGGGATCGGCTGCATCGTCTTCGCCCTGCAGTTCGAACTTGATCTTCTTGCCACCGATCGTCACGCCCTGTGCATTGAGGTCTTCAATGGCCATGCGAGCGCCGTTTTCGTTGTCCTTGCCGTAGTGGGCCTGGGCACCGGAAATCGGGGCCACGTGACCGATCTTGACCACCTGCTCTTGTGCAGAGGCCATACCAGCGACAGCCGCGATAGCGGCAACTACGGTCAGTTTCAACTTCAATTGCATAGGATTCTCCAGTAAAGAATGGACGCTGAGATGCTTGTTTTTTTCTCAACGGGAGTGAAGGTACATCATTTTTTCAAGCCCAAATACTAGGGAACACGATAGCCATTAGAAAAAATTGGGCATAGCAAGCAAATCAAGCGGTGCCAGGGTGGCTGGCGAGCTCATCTGCAACCGCCTCATAGACCGATTGACGCACCACGGATTCCACTTCTTCGCGCAGTCTGGGCAGGATGGAACGGGTCTGTTCCTGCACCACATGGGCGATGGCCTCACGCAGGCGCTTCTCCAGAAGCACATCGACCCGCTGCATCACGCGGTGCACCATCATCTCTTCAAAGCCCTCCGGCAGGGTCGGCTGCGAAGGCTTGCCCAGCGTGGTGGTCATGGACTCGGATGCGTGCACCACTGCGGTCGTCTTCGTTGGCAACTGCGCGGACGTCACGACAACCGTTGAGGGCCTTGGCGCCACTGCTGCGGCTGGCGCATGCGCCGCAAGCACTGGGGCCGCCGCAGGCGCACGCGGTGCGACCGCCGGTGCCACAGGAGGGCGCTCGATCGGCGGGCGCTGCACCACAGGAGGCGCCGGCGGCGCAGACGAGTGCGCCACAGGTTCACGCGCCGAACCTGGCACTGCCGGGCGCATGGCTTGGGGCGCAGCTCCCTCGGGCACCACTTCGGTGAGGGTAGGAACAAAACGGGGCGGCGTGCGCGCAGGCGGACGGGAGGGAGGCGTATTCATCTCAGACAGTTTTCTGACCCAGGTCGTGTTTCACGGGCTCGTGCCCGCATTCGCGGTAACGTCGCCAACGCTGGCGTGCCAGTTGCTTGTCGTGTTCATCGTCGGCGCTGACCACCTCCACCACCTGGGCATATTCGCCCCAAGCCTCGGGCACGTCGTCCCCCAGGTTGAGCAACATGTCGCGGCTGGCAACAGCCTGCCCCGGCAGCGCCAAGACGATGTGTGATGCCTGCAGCACATGGTCTGGGCTGTCTGCCCGGCAATGGGCAACAAAGTCCTGGGGCGCCATGTTCCAGAGCATGGTGTCCACACGGTCCAGTACCTCCGCAGATCCCACAATGGCCAGATGGCGTTGCGCCCGCAGGGCTTTGCGAGCCACCCGACAGGCATGCGCCAGCCGGTCTGGCACCTGGGTATGGAAAGCAATATCAGGCATCGCCGGATTCAGGCAGCTGGCGCTGCCGAGCCCTTTCTGCGGCGCGCCGGGGACGATGTGCCGGTACTGGGTACAGCGGTCGCGGCGCGCTCCAGCAGGTAATGCACGAGCAAACCCACCGGGCGCCCCGTGGCTCCCTTGGCGGCTCCACCCTTCCAGGCGGTGCCTGCAATGTCCAAGTGCGCCCAGGGCTGCTCCCCGGCAAAGCGCTGCAGGAACTTGGCCGCAGTGACCGAACCCGCTGGCCGCCCCGCCACGTTGGCCACGTCGGCAAAGTTCGTCTTGAGCCCTTCGGCGTAATCATCGTCCAGCGGCATGCGCCAGCAGAGGTCGTCGCTGGCTTCCCCAGCAGCCTGCAAGGCCGACGCCAGCGAGTCATCGCTGGCAAACAGACCACTGCGCACACCACCCAGCGCAATCACGCAGGCGCCCGTGAGCGTGGCAATATCGATCATGGCTGCGGGCTTGAAGCGCTGTGCATAGGTCAGCGCATCGCACAACACCAGGCGCCCTTCGGCATCGGTGTTGAGAATCTCGATGGTCTGTCCGCTCATGCTGGTGACCACATCGCCCGGTTTGACCGCACGGCCATCGGGCATGTTCTCGCAGGCGGGAATCAAACCCACCACGTTGATGGCTGGTTGCAGCTCTGCCAGCGCACGGAACACGCCCAGCACACTGGCGGCGCCGCACATGTCGAACTTCATTTCGTCCATCTCTGGCGCGGGCTTGATGGATATACCCCCCGTATCGAAGGTGATGCCCTTGCCCACCAGCACCACCGGCGCCTGGGTCTTGGCTGCGCCCTGGTAGCGCAGTTCGATGAAGCGCAGGGGTTCCTCGGCCCCGCGCGCCACGGCCATGAATGCCCCCATACCCAGACGCGCCACCTCGGCAGGCCCCAGCACCTTGCACTGGATGCCTGGGTGCTTGGCCAACCCCTTGGCGGCCTGCGCCAGAAGGTTGGGCGTGGCATGGTTGGCCGGGCGGTTGCCCCATTCACGGGCCAGTTCCACCCCCACCGACACGGCCACCGCACGCTCAAAGGGCGCCGACATGGCACGCGCATCGTGCACCCCCACGAGCACCCGGGCCAGGCTGCGTGCCTCGGCCTTGGACTTGGTGGCCGTGTACACATAGCTGGCCTGCGCCACGCCGCGCACCACCGCCTCGACCGCTGCAGCACTTGCCGCGCCTGCAACGCAGACCACAGCGCGCTTGGGCGCCCCCTGCTTGAGGGCCGGTGCCACTGCAGCTACCGCCTGGCGCACTGCGCGCGCATCGCCCGCACCGATGCCGGCCAGCACCACGCGCCGCGCGGCTACACCAGCGACTTGGTACGAATGCAGGCTCTTGCCCGGCTTGGTATCCAGGTCCTTGGCTTTGATCGCCTGTGCCACCAGGGCTCCCAGCGCATCCTTTCCGGGCGCAAACCCGTCGGGCACCAGCAGCACCAGCAGATCGCACTTCTCGGAGGCTGCCTGAGCAACGTCCATGGTCTTGAGTTCAAAGTTCATAATCACCCTTTTACGTCGAACCAATGTTATTCGATTCATCCATCCGCAAGGAGTTGGCGCGCAGCTTTGGCGCCACCCTGGTGGTGCTGGTCACCGTGGTCATGACCATGATGCTGATCCGCACCCTGGGCCAGGCAGCACGCGGCAACGTCAATCCTTCCGATGTGATGCTGGTCATGGGCTTCACGGTGCTGGGCCAATTGCCCACCATTCTGAGCCTGAGTCTTTTCATCGCCATTGTGGGCACGCTCTCGCGCATGTACCGCGAGAGCGAGATGGTCATCTGGTTCGCCAGCGGACGGGGTTTGTCCAGCCTGCTGCGCCCGCTCTTGCGCTTTTCCTGGCCGGTCATGCTGGCGGTGGGCGTGCTCTCGCTGGGGGTGTGGCCATGGGCCAATCGGCAGATTCAGGAGCTGCGTTTCCAGTACGAACAGCGCAGCGACATCGACCGCATTGCCCCAGGGGAGTTCCAGGAGTCGGCCAACGGTCGTCGGGTCTTCTTCATCGACAAGGAAAGCCCCGACCCCCAGTCCGCCAACAATGTATTCATCCTCACTTCGGATGCCAAGGGCGATGCCGTGACCTCTGCGCGCAGCGCCCGCATGGAAGTGCGTGGCGACGAGCGCGTGCTGGTGCTCAGCCAGGGCCAGCGCCTGGATACGCCCGCAGACAAGTCCGGCACGCGCATCAGCCAGTTCGAGGAATACAGCACGCACATCGGGCAGGCGCCCCCCAGCGCCCTGGATGAGACACAGGCCAAGTCGCGCGCCACACTGCGCCTGATCGAAGACCCTCAACCCTTGTACATGGCGGAACTGGGCTGGCGCCTGGGACTGGCGCTGGCAGCCTTCAACCTGGTGCTGCTGGCGCTGGGCCTGGCCAGCGTAAATCCCCGGGCCAGCCGCAGCGGCAACCTGATGCTGGCACTGTTCACCTTCATCGTGTACTACAACTTCATGACGCTGGGCCAAAGCTGGGTGGCCGCCGGCAAACTGGGCCTGCCGACCTACATGGCCCTGCTGCACGGCGGTACCTTCGCGCTGGCGGCGCTGGTGCTTGCCGTACGCCACAACCACTGGAGCCCGGCACAGCTCTGGCAGCGGGGTGCCAAGGCATGAGAACCATCCGCAAACTGGTACACCGCGAGGTGATCGGTGCCGTGTCCTTCGTGACCTTCGGGTTTTTGGCGCTGTTCTTCTTTTTCGACCTGGTGGATGAATTGCGCTGGGTCAACCGCAGCCCGACACCTGGCAACGACATTTCGCTCGCCGTGCTGTCGGTGGCTCTGCGTATTCCCAGTCATTTGTACGAACTGCTGCCCATCACGGTGCTGATCGGGACGATCTTTGTCATGGCGCGGCTGGCACAAAGTTCGGAATTCACCATCATGCGCACCAGCGGCCTGGGCCCAGGCCGCGCGCTGCGCGCTTTGTTGACCCTGGGTCTCGGTTTTGTGCTGGTCACATTTGCGGTCGGCGACTACCTCGCCCCCTTGAGCGACAAGGCAGCGCAGCTCATCAAGGCCCGCGCCCAGGGCCGCCTGAGTACCGGTGCCACTGGCGCCTGGCTCAAGGAGCGCCAGGGTGACCGCTCCTATGCGGTCAACGTGCGCGCGATCATCGCCGACGGCAGCATGCAGGGCGTGCGCGTGTTCGAGTTTGACGATCTAGGACGAATGGCAGCGCAAATCCACGCACCCAGCGCCCGCTTTGTGGATGACGGATGGATGCTGCTGGAAGCCCGTCGCAGCGTTTTTGCGAGCCAGGACTCCCCCAACGCCCACATCACCCAGGAAGAATCTGCGCAACTCCTGTGGCCCACAACCATCACCTCCGACATGGTGGCCGCTGCCGTGCTCAAGCCCGATCGCATGGCCACCATCGACCTGTTCCAGTACATCAGCCACCTCAAGGACAACGGCCAGTCGGCGCAGCGCTACGAGATCGAGTTCTGGCGCAAGGTGTTCTACCCGCTGTCCTGCCTGGTGATGGTGGTGCTGGCCCTGCCCTTTGCCTACCTGCATTTCCGCTCTGGTTCGATCGCAGGGTACGTGTTCGGCGGCGTGATGGCAGGCATCAGCTTCTTCCTGCTCAACAACCTGTTCGGCTTTGCCGGCAACCTGCAGAACTGGTCGCCCTGGCTCACGGCTGCGGCACCGGGCATCATTTATTCGCTGGCATCCCTGGCCGCCTTTGGCTGGCTGGTGCTGCGGCGCTGACCGCTGTACAACTCCATGACCACACCCACCCAAGGCATCGTTCTGTTCGCACACGGCTCGCGCGACCCCCTCTGGCGCGCGCCCATCGAGGCCGTCGAGGCCCACATCCGTGCCCACCACCCTGGCGTTGCCGTGCGCTGCGCCTACCTGGAGCTGACCACACCCGACCTGCCCCAGGCCGTGGAAGACCTGGTAGGCCAGGGCGCCACGGCGGTGACCATCGTTCCGATGTTCCTGGGCACCGGCAAGCACGCCCGCGAGGATCTGCCCGTGCTCGTGGCCGAACTGCGGGCCCGCCACCCCCACGTGCAAGTGCATGTACAGGCGGCCATTGGCGAAGACCCGCGCATGACGGCGCTCATGGCCCACATTGCCTGCACCCCGCCCGCGCAATAGACGATTGCAGCATAATGATGCGACTTTTTAGCCGCATCTGGATATGAACCTGCACCAATTCCGCTTCGTCCAGGAAGCCGCGCGCCGCAACCTGAACCTCACCGAAGCCGCCAAGGCACTGCACACCTCGCAGCCAGGGGTCTCCAAGGCCATCATCGAGCTGGAAGGTGAGTTGGGCATCGAGATTTTTGCGCGCCACGGCAAGCGGCTGCGGCGCATCACCGAACCCGGCCAGCATGTGCTGCGCAGCATCGAGCTCATCATGCGCGAGGTGGGCAACCTCAAGCGCATTGGCGAGCAGTTCAGCGCCCAGGACAGCGGCACGCTCTCCATCGCTACCACCCACACGCAGGCGCGCTACGTGCTGCCCGTGCCCGTGGCCAAGCTGCGTGAGGCCTACCCCAAGGTCAACATCAGCCTGCACCAGGCCACGCCGCACGAGGTGGCGCGCATGGTGATCGACGAGGTGGCCGAAATCGGCATGGCCACCGAATCGCTGGCCGACTACCCCGAACTCGTCACCCTGCCCTGCTACGAATGGCAGCACGTGCTGGTGCTGCCCCACGGGCACCCGCTGGCGCAAAAGGAGCGCATCGGCATCGACGACATTGCGCACGAGCCGCTGATCACCTACCACCCCTCGTTCACCGGGCGCGGCAAGATCGACGCCGCCTTTGCTGCACGCCGCCTGCAGCCGCGCATCGTGCTCGAAGCCATTGACTCCGACGTGATCAAGACCTACGTGCGCCTGGGGCTGGGCATAGGCATCGTGGCCGAAATGGCCGTGCGTGACGACCCGCTGGGCGACCTGGCCGTGCGCCCCATGGGCCATTTGTTTGGCCAGAGCGTGGCGCGCGTGGCCTTCAAGCGCGGCGCCTACCTGCGCAATTTTGTGTACAAGTTTGCCGAGCTGCTGAGCGACCGCCTGAGCCGCGAACTGGTGGCCCGCGCCATGAGCGGGCAAGTGAACGATTACGAGCTTTGATCTGCGCACACGTTATGACCGAACGCACCCCCGTCCTCGCCAGCCGCCTGCCCCAGGTGGGCACCACCATCTTCAGCGTCATGTCGGCCCTGGCCGCCGAACACGGCGCCGTCAACCTGGGCCAGGGCTTCCCCGACTTCGACTGCGACCCGGCCCTGATCGATGCGGTGCACCAGGCCTTGCGCGCCGGCCACAACCAGTACCCGCCCATGCCCGGCGTGCCTGCCCTGCGCCAGGCGGTTGCTACAAAATTAGTAGCTACCAGCGCACACCAGTATTGCCCTGATGCCGAAATCACCATCACAGCCGGTGCCACCCAGGCCATCCTGACGGCCATCCTGGCCATCGTGCACCCCGGCGACGAGGTCATCGTGCTCGACCCCTGCTACGACAGCTACGTGCCCAACATCGAGCTGGCCGGTGGCAAAGCCGTGCGCGTGCCCCTCACGCCGGGCACCTTCCGCCCCGACTTTGGCAAGATCAGCGCCGCCCTCACGCCGCGCACCCGTGCCCTGATCATCAACAGCCCGCACAATCCCAGCGCCACCGTCTGGAGCGCGCAGGACATGCAGACCCTGCAGGAGCTGCTGGCGCCCACCGACGTGCTGCTCATCAGCGACGAGGTGTACGAGCACATGGTGTTCGACGGCGCCGCACACCAGAGCGCCGCGCGCTTTCCGGGGCTGGCGGCGCGCGCCTTCATCGTGTCGAGCTTCGGCAAGACCTTCCACGTCACGGGCTGGAAGGTGGGCACTGTGGCCGCGCCTGCGCCACTGATGGCCGAGTTCCGCAAGGTGCACCAGTTCAACGTGTTCACGGTGAACACGCCCATGCAGCACGGCATTGCCGCCTACCTGCGCGACCCTGCGCCCTGGCAGCAATTGCCCGCCTTCTACCAGGCCAAGCGCGACCTGTTCCGCCAGGGGCTGGAGGGCTCGCGCCTGCGCCTGCTGCCGAGCACCGGCAGCTATTTCCAGTGCGTGGACATCTCGGCCGTGAGCGACCTGAGCGAGGCCGACTTCTGCCAGTGGCTTACGCGCGAGATCGGCGTGGCGGCCATTCCGCTCTCGGCCTTCTATGGCGACGGGTTCGACCAGCGCGTGGTGCGCTTCTGTTTCGCCAAGAAGGACGAGACGCTGCGCGAAGCCATCGCGCGGCTGCGCAAGCTCTGACCACCCACCAGGGGGGCAAAACCCAGCAAGGCACAGGGTTGTGCCATGCCGACACCACCCGCCCAGGCATGCCCACTTAGCATGCGCAGACCCACCACACCCTCAGGAGTCTGCATGCTGACACGCCGCCATTTTCTGGGAGCCAGTCTGGCCATGACCGCCTATGCCGGCGGCTCCATGGTGCCCGCCTGGGCACAAAACGCACCGTCCTTGGGAACACCCACCCTGCCTTCACCGGGCTGGCGGCGCACCAAGGTGGGCGATGCCGAGGTGATAGCCCTCATCGATGGTATTGCGCGGCGCCCTTTGGGCGAGGAGTTCGTGAAGAACGCCCCCCTGGCCGAGGTACGCGCCCTGCTGGCCAGCCAGAACCTGCCCACGGACTACATCGATGTGCCGTTCACGCCCTTCCTCATTGTGGCGGGCGGACGCAAGATCCTGCTGGACACCGGCCTGGGCGAGTTTGGCGGCCCCACCACCGGCAAGCTGCTGGAACACCTGCACGCCGCCGGTGTGCAGCCGTCCGAGATCGACACCGTCCTCATCAGCCACTACCACGGCGACCACATCAACGGCCTGCGCAACAAGGCGGGCGACTATGTGTTTGCCAAGGCCAAGGTCATGGTGCCCACCACCGAGCACGCCTTCTGGATGGACGACGCCCGCATGGCCGCCGCCCCGCAGGGCATGAAAGGCGCTTTCGAGAATGTACGCCGCACCTTTGCCTCCATGCCCCAGGGCATGCTGGTGCCATTCGAGCCGGGGGCCGAGATGGCACCGGGCATCCAGTCCATCGCGGCCTACGGGCACACGCCGGGGCACACGCTGTTCCACCTGCAGTCGGCGGGCCAGCATTTCCATTACGTGGCCGACCTGACCAACGTGCCCGCGTTGTTTGCCCGCAACCCCGACTGGGCCGTCACTTTCGACATGGACGCCGAAGCGGCCCGCAAGGTGCGCCGCGAAATGCTGGCGCGCACGGTCACCAGCCAGTCGCTGGTGGGCGGCTTTCACTTCCCCTTCCCGGCCCTGGGCCGCATGGTGGCGGCAGGGCAAGGATACGCATTCGAGCCGCTCAAGGTCTGAATTTGCAAGGCCTGACTTCTCACGGCCCGAAGCCGCACCGGGTCACAGTGCCCGCTGCATGGTGATGTGAGGGATGCCCGCCTCCATCCACGGTTCGCCGTGGATGCGGTAGCCCGCACGCTCGTAGAACGCCCGCGCCTGCACCTGCGCATGCAGCAGCACGCGCTGGTCGCCGCGTGCGCGGGCGGCGTCTTCCAGGGCACGCAGCACCTGACGGCCCCAGCCGCCGCCGCGCAGGGCGCGCTCCACCGCCATGCGGCCAATGCGCCCTTCCCCCGGCGCATGCTGTAGCAAGCGCCCCGTGGCCACGGGCATGCCCAGGCGGTTGCGCAGCACCACATGCACGGCGGTGGCGTCGAGTTCATCGACCTCGATGTCTGCGGGAATGCCCTGCTCCTGGATGAACACGGCATGGCGCACCCGCGCCGCATCCGGGCCCAGGGCATCCCAGGCGCCGCAGTGGGCATGGGCCATGGCATCTCCCGCCTCGTAGGCCGCAAAAATGGCGCGCAAGGCTTCCGGCACCGGGCGCGAAGTCTGCGTGGCCGGGTCGGCAAACACGTACACCAGCTCGCCCGACACCAGCAACTGCTCGCCCCGGAAAATGCCCGCCTGCAACAGCAAGGACGAATTGCCCACGCGCGCACAGCGCAGGCCAATGTCCAGCAGGTCTTCCAACTGCGCCGAGGCGTGGTACTCCAGCGTGGCCTTCTTGACGTAGATGTCGCCCCCCAGCGCCACCATGCTGGCCTCGTAGGGCAAGGCCAGCGCGCGCCAGTAGTCCATCATGGCGGTGTCGATGTACATCAGGTAGTGGGCGTTGAAGACGATTTTCTGCATGTCCACCTCGGCCCAGCGCACGCGCAGGCGGTGAAAGCAGCGGAAATCGGTGCGTTGCATGGTGTTCACTCCAAAACCAAACCAAAGGCCCGGCGCAGCGCAGCCGCCGCGTCGGCATGGGCCTGGCGCGCTTCGGGGATGGCGCGGCCCATCTTGATGAATTCATGCGTGACGCCGCGGTAGATTTCCAAGTCCACCGCCACCCCTGCGGCACGCAGCTTGTCGGCGTAGTCAATGCCCTCGTCCACCAGCGGGTCACATTCGGCCAGCCCCACCCAGGCGGGGGCCACGCCCTCCACATCGGGTGCGCGCAGCGGGGCAAAGCGCCAGTCCTCACGCTGGCTGCGCGTGGGCACATAGTGGCCAAAGAACCAATCAATGGCCTGCGCCTCCAGCACCAGGCCGTGCGCAAAGGTGGCGTGCGAGGGGGTGTCCTGGTGCGCCGTGGTGCCGGGGTAGATCAGCAGTTGCAGCGCCAGCGGCAGGCCCGCATCGCGCGCCTCGATGGCGCAGACTGCCGCCAGGGTGCCACCCGCACTGTCGCCACCCACAGCCAGGCGGGTGCGGTCTGCGCCCAGGCGCTCGGCCTGCGCGGCCAGCCAGGCCAGGGCGTCCCAGGCGTCGTGCGCGGCGGTGGGAAAGCGGTACTCAGGCGCAAGCCGGTAGTCCAGCGACACCACCATGGCGCCCGACAGGCGCGCCAGCTCGCGGCACAACACATCGTGCGTCTCTATGCTGCCCACCGTGAAGCCACCGCCGTGCAGGTACAGCAGCGCGGGCAGGCCCTGCCCCGCGCTCGGGGCGTACAGGCGGGCTGGCAAGGCATGGCCGTCGCGCGCTGGAATGCGCAGGTCTTCAATCCTGGGCAGCTCGGCACGCGGCACTTCGAGCACGCCCGCACCCGCCTCGTAGGCGGCACGCGCCTGCGCAGGGGTCAGGGTGTGCAGCGCCGGGCGCCGGGCGCGGTGCATGCGCTCCAGCACGCCGCGCATCTGCGGCGTGAGGCGGCCATGGTGGATGTGCAGGTGTGCGTGGGTGTGCAAGGTGGAATCCACTGCCGCAAGCCCCTCACTTGAACTGCACACGCACCGGCGCAGCACCGGGCAGGCCGTGGTAGGTGGCCGTCACGGCCAGCCCCGGCTTGGGCGGCAGCAGCGGCGAGAACGAGCCCAGGCTGATGAGGTCGCCCGGCTGCATGGCCAGCCCCTCTTGCGCCAGGGCACCGGCCAGCCACACCACGGCGTTGAGCGGGTGCTCCAGAATGTCGCTGCCCTTGCCAGCACCCAGCACTGCACCGCTACCGTCCTGCAGGCGCACCTGCATGTCGCGCAGGGCATCGAGCAGCGCGTAGCGCTCGGCGCGCAGCACGGGCACGGCCAGGGGCGCACCGGCCACGCCCAGGCGGGCGCCCACGTTGATGGCGCTGATGGCCGCGCCGTTGAGCTTGGGCGGCGCCTGCACCACCAGGTCGGGCAGCTCGATGAAAGGGATGACCTGGTCGATGGCTTCGAGCACCTCCATGGGCGTGCGCGCCTGGTTGATGGCCGCGCTCTTGACGCGCACCAGCATGTCCGCCTCGTACAAGGGGCGCGCGCCAAAGGCCGCCTCCACCGTGGCGCCGTTCGCCAGCACCATGCCCTCGTAGAGCTTGCCCCACACCGGCTTGTCGGTGTTGAAGCGCTTTTGCACCGCCGGATTGGTCAGGCCCGCCTTGTAGCCCACCACCTTGCCCAGGCGCGGCGCCAGCAGCGCGTTGAGCTTGGCGCGCGTGCAGGCGCCATCGGCATCGCTCAGCCCCTCGGGGTTGGCTGCGGGCTGGCGCGACAGGTAATGCGCCGCCAACTCGGCGGCCTGCGCATCGCTCAGGCAGGCAGCACTTGCGTTTGTCGCAAAAGCGACGGCCAGCGCCAGGGGGACAAGGGTGCGGGTCTTGGTCATGCAGGTCTCCGGGTTTACAGTTGTTTGCATCCATCCTAAACGCAAGCGGGCAGCGGTTGCTGTCACCCCCACGCCATGGCCTTCATTTACTACGTCACCCAGATCCAGTTCGAATACGGCGCCATCCAGCTGCTGAAGCAGGAGTGCGAACGCGTGGGCATCACACGCCCGCTGGTGGTCACCGACCCCGGCGTGAAGGCCGCCGGCGTGCTGCAAAAAGCGCTGGACGCCCTGCCCGACCTGCCCGTGGCCGTGTTCGACCAAACGCCCTCCAACCCCACCGAGGCCGCCGTGCGCGCCGCCGTGGCGGTGTACCAGGCCCAGGGCTGCGACGGCCTCATCGCCGTGGGCGGCGGCTCGGCCATCGACTGCGCCAAGGGCATCGCCATTGCGGCCACGCACGAAGGGCCGCTCACGCACTACGCCACCATCGAAGGCGGCTCGCCGCGCATCACCGAGCGGGCCGCGCCGCTGATCGCCGTGCCCACCACCAGCGGCACCGGCAGCGAGGTGGCGCGCGGCGCCATCATCATCGTGGACGACCACCGCAAGCTCGGCTTCCACTCCTGGAACCTGGTGCCCAAGACCGCCATCTGCGACCCCGAACTCACGCTGGGCCTGCCCCCACTGCTGACCGCCGCCACCGGCATGGACGCCATTGCGCACTGCATGGAGACCTTCATGTCCGCCGCCTTCAACCCACCGGCCGACGGCATCGCGCTCGACGGCCTGGAGCGCGGCTGGGCCGCCATCGAAAAGGCCACGCGCGACGGCTCCGATCGCGAAGCGCGCCTGAACATGATGAGCGCCAGCATGCAAGGCGCCATGGCCTTCCAAAAAGGCCTGGGCGCCGTGCACAGCCTGAGCCACAGCCTGGGCGGCGTGAACCCGCGCCTGCACCACGGCACCCTCAACGCCATGTTCCTGCCCTCCGTGGTGCGCTTCAACGCGCAGGCCCCATCGGTGCAAAAGGACAGGCGCCTGGAGCGCATGGCCCACGCCATGGGCCTGAACAGCGCGACGGACATCCCCGAAGCCATCCGCGACATGAACGCCCGCCTGGGCCTGCCCACCGGCCTGGCCGCCATGGGCGTGACCGAAGCCTTGTTCGACGACGTGATCAAAGGCGCGCTGGCCGACCACTGCCACAAAACCAACCCGCGTGTGGCCACGGCAGAGGAGTACCGGGAGCTGCTGGCGGCGTCGATGTAGCCATCGCCCCCACAAAGACGTCGCACAAAGCACGGTAAAAAATCTCGGCCTCTGTTGTAGCCGCAGTTGACCCAGAACCTATAGCGCCCCCACCACCCCCACATCCGGCCGCTCCAGCCACGCACTGAACTCCTGGGCCAGTTGCTCGCTGGCCGATACGGCGGTGCGCCACAGGCGCATGCGCTGGGCGGGGTCGTGGGCGTAGTGGATGAAGTCGTTGCGGTCGGGCAGTTTGGCGTGGGGCAGGCTGCGCACCCAGTCGGGGTGGGGACTCAGCAGCACCATGTGGTCCAGCGCCGGGGTGGCATGGTGGCGCCAGCGCAGGTGTTTGTCCAGCCAGCCGGGCACCACGGCCTGCTGGAAGTGGGGGTACAGCACCAGCCCGGCAGGGTTTGAATCTTTTTGGCCTTCAGCGCCCGTATCCATTGCGCTGGCAGCTATTGTTTTAATAGCATTTCGTGGGCAACGGTAGTGCAGGTGCATGTGGTAGTCGGTGATGCCGCCGTCCCAGTAGGCGCCGCTGGGGGCGCCTGCAATGTGTGGCACGGCCTGCAGCACGAAGGGGATGGAGCAACTGGCCTGCATGGCGGCCAGGAAGTTGGCTTCGGTCAGCGGCAGTTGGCGTGTGCGCAGGTCGTGCGTGGCAAAGGGCAGCGGTGCGCAGGCGGCGCCCGGTGCGCCATCGGGCGCGGAGAACACCACGCGTTCCAGCCAGGCGCTCAGGGCCTTGCGCTGCGCCATGTTGGACACAAAGGCGCCCAGGTAGCCCAGCGGCGTGGCCCAGCGGTGCTCACGCGCCAACAGGTGGCGGCCACGGGCCGCTACGATGTGCAGGCGGTAGCGGGGGTGTTGCAGCACGGAATCGATCTGCCCGCCGTAAAACGCCTGCAGCGTTTGGCCGAAACGGGCGCTGACCTGCTGCGGCGTAGGGCGGCGGGCGCCGGGCTCGGGGTCGTACTGCTGGGCGATATAGTCGTGCTCCAGCCGCTGCAGGGCGGCCACCGGGTCGGGCAGGCAGGCCGTGGCCATGCGCCACGCGCCGATGGAGGCGCCCACCAGGTGCACGGGCTGGGTGGAGCGCGGCAGCCAGGTGCCGAACAGAAAGCGGTCCAACGGCCCCAGCACCAGGCCCTTGGGGCCGCCGGCGGCGGCGGGGATGGTGCACACGTCCTGCGGCTGCAGGCCGTGGCGGCGCAGGTGGGCCAGCGCCTTTGCGCCTGCGTGGATGCGCAGTGCCTTCATGCCGATGGGTCGCAGATCAGGTCAGACCAGGTACAGGTCGGGGTCTGCGGCATCGGCGGATTCTTCGGGTTTGGGGTTCCAGTCGATGGGGTCCTGGCGCAGCACCATGTCGATGTCCAGCCCCAGGGGCAGGCCCACCTGGTCGGGGAAGGTGACGACCATTTCCTTTTCGTCCATGCCCGCCTCGTGGGCGCGCACGCGCCACACGGCCAGGTGCACCACACCGGCCAGTGGCTCGTAGGTGCGGTTTTCGAACGGGGCGTGCTGGTATTTGAGGGCATCGACCACGGCCTCGGGCAACTGCCAGCGCTCCGCCAGGCCGGCGCTGACCTGGTTGTAGCAGTAGCCAAAGATGCGCCCTTCCAGCTTGGCCCGGCGCAGGTCCAGCGGCGCGACCAGGGTGTTGAGCGACTGCACGCGCTCGGGGTCGGCCTGGTGGATGAGCAACTCGCCAATGCCGTGCAGCAAGCCTGCGGTGTAGGCCGCCGCCTGGCTGTGGTGCACGCTGCCCGCCAGCGAGCGGGCGAACTTGGCTGCGGCCAGGCTGTAGCGCCAGAACTGTTGCAGGTTCAGGCCCGGCACCGAGCGCGAGGCCGTGCCCAGCGGCGCGGTACTGACCAGTTCGCGCAGGTGCGCCGTGCCCAGCAGGGCCAGCGCCTCGGAGATGCCGGCCACGGTGCGGGGGCCTGCGAAGGCGTCGGAGTTGGCTTTTTCGAGCAGGCGGGCGGCCAGGGCCGGGTCGGTGCCGAACAACTGGTTCACGCGCCGCAGGTTGGGTTCCTCGTGCGCCAGCTCGCTCATGAGCAAGGCCACCGCCCTGGGCAGGCTGGGCAGGAGGGCGGGCGTGGCCAGCAGGGCGTTCAGTTCCATGGGGGCACGGCGGTGGGATCGGTTCGCCTGATTATGTACCTGCCCTGCCCTTTCCTTGCTGCAGCTTGGCAAACGCCGAGGCCATGGCGCTCTGGGGCGCGGGTTCGTTGCTTCGGCGCGACTGTGCCTGGCCCCGGCCTGCGCTTTCAAAGCGGTTGTCGCGCGGCCCGTCGCGGCGCGCGGGGGCGGCGTCCAGCTTCATGCTCAGGCTGATGCGCTTGCGTGCAACATCCACCTCCAGTACCTTGACCTTGACGATGTCGCCGGTCTTGACCACCTCGCGCGCGTCCTGCACAAACTTGTGTGCCAACTGGCTGACGTGCACCAGCCCGTCCTGGTGCACGCCCAGGTCCACAAAGGCGCCGAACTGGGCCACGTTGCTCACCGTGCCCTCCAGCACCATGCCTTCCTTGAGGTCGGCAATGTCTTCCACGCCTTCGTTGAAGCGCGCCACCTTGAAGTCGGGGCGCGGGTCGCGGCCGGGCTTTTCCAGCTCGCCCAGGATGTCCTTGACCGTGATGACGCCGAACTTCTCGTTGGCAAACAGCTCGGGCTTGAGCGTCTTGAGCATGTCGGCGCGGCCCATCAGCTCGGCCACGGGCTTGCCGGTCTGGGCAATGATCTGCTCCACCACGGGGTAGGTCTCGGGGTGCACGCCGGTCATGTCCAGCGGGTTGTCGCCGCCGCGGATGCGCAGAAAGCCCGCGGCCTGCTCGAAGGTCTTGGCGCCCAGGCCCGACACGTCCATGAGCTGCTTGCGGTTTTTGAACGCGCCGTTCTGCTCGCGCCAGCGCACCACGGCCTTGGCCACGCTGGGCGAGAGGCCCGACACGCGCGAGAGCAGCGGCGCACTGGCGGTGTTCAGGTCCACGCCCACGGAGTTGACGCAGTCTTCGACCACCGCATCCAGCGTGCGCGCCAGCTCGCTCTGGTTCACGTCGTGCTGGTACTGGCCTACGCCAATGCTCTTGGGGTCGATCTTGACCAGCTCGGCCAGCGGGTCCTGCAGGCGCCGCGCAATGCTGGCGGCGCCGCGCAGGCTCACGTCCACGTCGGGCATTTCCTGGCTGGCGTATTCGCTGGCCGAATAGACCGAGGCGCCGGCTTCGCTGACCACTATCTTTTCGATAGCTGCCTGCGCTTGTCCCGCTTGCCCTTGGGCCGCTTTTTGCCATAACTTGATGAGCTCGGCGGCGAGCTTGTCGGTCTCGCGGCTGGCGGTGCCGTTGCCGATGGCGATGAGCTGCACGCCGTGCTTTTCGACCAGGCGGGCCAGCGTGTGCAGGCTGCCGTCCCAGTCGCGACGCGGCTCGTGGGGGTAGATGGTGGCGGTTTCGACGAGCTTGCCGGTGGCGTCCACCACGGCCACCTTCACGCCGGTGCGGATGCCGGGGTCCAGCCCCATCACCGCCTTGGTGCCCGCCGGGGCGGCCAGCAGCAGGTCGCGCAGGTTGTCGGCAAACACCTTGATGGCGACCTTCTCGGCCTCTTCGCGCAGGCGCGAGAACAGGTCGCGCTCGGTCGAGAGGCTGAGCTTGACGCGCCAGGTCCAGGCCACGCATTTGCGGATCAGGTCGTCGGCCTTGCGGCCTGCGTGGCTCCAGCCCAGGTGCAGGGCAATCTTGCCTTCGGCCAGGCTGGGTTTGCCAGGCTCAGGTTCGACGGGCAGCACGAGCTTGGCTTCCAGAATCTCCAGCGCCCGGCCGCGGAACACCGCCAGCGCCCGGTGCGAGGGCACGCGGCCAATGGGCTCGTCGTAGTCGAAGTAATCACGGAACTTGGCCACCTCGGGATCGGCCTCGTTCTTGGACTCCACCTTCTTGCTGCGCAGCAGGCCCTCGGCCCACAGCCATTCGCGCAGTGCCTGCACGAGCTGCGGGTCTTCGGCCCAGCGTTCGGAGAGGATGTCGCGCACCCCGTCCAGCACCGCCAGGGGGGTGGAGAAGTCCGGCCCCGGCTTGCCGTCGTCCAGCAGCGTGGCGGGCTTGCAGAAGGCCTGCGCCTCGGCCACCGGGTCCAGCGTGGGGTCGGCAAACAGCTTGTCGGCCAGCGGCTCGATGCCGAATTCGCGTGCAATCTGGCCCTTGGTGCGGCGTTTTTGCTTGAAGGGCAGGTACAGGTCTTCCAGTTCCTGCTTGGTGGGCGCGGCGGCAATGGCGGCGCGCAAGGCGTCGGTGAGCTTGCCCTGCTCGTCAATCGCCTTGAGCACGGCGGCGCGGCGCTCGTCCAGCTCGCGCAGGTAGGACAGGCGCGCTTCGAGCTCGCGCAGCTGGATGTCGTCCAGCCCGCCGGTCGCCTCCTTGCGGTAGCGCGCGATGAAGGGCACGGTGGCCCCGCCGTCCAGCAAATCCACCGCAGCGCGGACCTGCGATTCCCCAATTTTGATTTCTGCGGCCAATTGCCGGATGATGCTCTGCATGAACCAAGGTCTGAAACACGAAGCGCGCGAGTTTGCCACAGCCGGGCCGGCACCATCCGTCACCTGCGCGCCCCGCCCTGCCGCCCGCATCGGGCGCACATGGCGCTTGGCCCAGGCGTGCGTGCTGGCGCTGGCCGCCCTGGCCGGCGGTGCCACCCATGCACAACCAGACGAGGACGAGGACGGCCAAGCCCAGCCCCCCACCTCCGCCCCTGCGGCCGCCCCGGTACGCATGGAGGTGTCGGAGGACGGCACCCTGGTGATCGATGCGCGCTCCAAGGTCGCCTGGTCGCGCTGCCTGGAAGGCACGCGCTGGAACGGCAAGACCTGTGCCGGTCTGCCACGCCTGTTCACCCGCGGCGAAGCCCAGGCCGTGGCGCGCGAGCGCAGCCAGGCCGAGGGCGTGCCCTGGCGCTTGCCCCGCGCCACCGAGCTGCGCCACCTGGTGCAGCGCCGCGCCGTGCCGCCAGGGGTGGATTCGGTGCTGTTCCCGTCCTCGCCCGGCACCTGGCACTGGTCCAGCACCTCGCGCATCCACACCGGCAGCGTCAACATGTACAACTATGGCAGTGCCATGCAGGGCAGCACCGGCGGCGTGGCCAACCGCATGGGCACGCGCCAGGGCTGGGCGGTGGACATGGGCAGCGGCGACTCTGCCCCGGTGCACAAGGACAGCGCGCTGCCCGTGCGGCTGGTGCGCCCCTACCCGTGAACGGCGCCACAACCCGCGCCGCCTTGTATGGCAGCGCCCTGCTGGTGGTTGTGCTGCTGACGGGTCTGCTGTGGTACCTGGCGCCGCTGCGCCCCAGCGCCCTGAGCCTGCAATTTGCCGCCACGCCGCAGGCGTTTGGCGCCATCGTGCACACCTGGCCGCCCGAGCACCTGGAACGCTACCGCCTGCACCTGCTCATCGACGGTGCGCTGCTGCTGGCCTACGGCGTGTTTGGCTACCTGTTTGCCACGCGGCAGGGGCTGATGGCGCATTGGCGCCCATGGCTGCGCACCGCCGTGGCTTGGTTGCTGCCACTGGCCGCCGCCAGCGACGCCACCGAAAACGCGCTGCACTGGTGGCTGACCGAGGTGCCGCGCTTTGGCGTGCCGCAGGTGTACAGCGCCGCCTTCGCGGCCGTGGCCCTGAAATGGGCCCTGTGCATGGCCTTTGTGCTGGCGGTGGTGGCGGCTGCGGCCACCCAGCCAGACGAATGAAGTCCGCAGCCGCTGCGTGAAGGGCCTTACCCGGCGCGCAACTGCGCGCGCAGTTGTACGCCCAGCTCGGGCTTGTCGGCAAAGGGGTCGGTGGGGTTGCGCACCTGCACGATGTCTTCCATGCGCGTGCGCACCGCGCCCAGGGCCTGGGGGTGGCTGAAGATGTAGAACTGCCCGGCGGCCACGGCGTCGAAGACCTTTTGCGCCACTTCGGCGGCGGTCACCTTGCCGCTGCTGACCGCCTTGGAGATCATGGCCTGGCCGATGAGCTGGCTGCGCGTGGGCTTGTCGGCCGCCAGGGCGCCGGGGCGGTTGCGGTGGCTGTCGTTGATGCCGGTGGACACAAAGTACGGGCACAGCACGCTGGCGCCGACCTGGTCGCTCACGAGGGAAAGGTCCTGGTACAGCGTCTCGCTCAGGCTCACCACGGCGTGCTTGCTGACGTTGTACACGCCCATGTTGGGCGGCGTGAGCAGGCCGGCCATGCTGGCGGTGTTGACGATGTGGCCGCGCCAGGCGGGGTCGTTGCGGGCGGCGTCGAGCATCATGGGGGTGAATACACGCACGCCGTGCACCACGCCCATGAGGTTGACGCCCAGCACCCATTCCCAGTCCTGCACCGAGTTTTCCCAGATCAGGCCACCCGAGCCCACGCCCGCGTTGTTGAACACCAGGTGCGGCGCCCCGAAGCGCGCCAGCACGTCGGCTCCGAGTTGCTCCATTTGCGCGGCGTTGGACACGTCCACGCGGCAGGCCAGCACCTGGCTGCCCGCAGCGCGCATTTCAGCGGCGGCGGCGTCCAGCGCGTCCTGCTGCACATCGACCAGCACCAGGTTCATGCCCAGGCGTGCGCCGATGCGCGCGCATTCCAGCCCAAAACCCGAGCCCGCGCCGGTGAGGACGGCGGTCTTGCCTGCAAAGTTGTCGATCATTGCTCTGCCTTTCTGAGTACGTATCCGATGCGTGGGAAATGAACGTGCACCGTGCCCGCACGGGGGTCTTCGCGGCGCAGCGTGTAACGGGTGCGGGTGGCCGCCAGCAGCGTGCCTTGCGTGGGTTCCTGGCCGAAGCTCTCTGCCGCCACGGTGACCTGGCTGCCCAGGGGGATGCCGTGCTCGTCCTGGAACACGTCATCCAGCAGCGGCGCGGGCTCGGCGTTGGCGGCCACGGTGATGGCGTCTTCGGCCTTGAACTTCTCCATGCGCGCCGGGCCCAGGGCGGCGATGCGGTCCATCCACTCCAGCACGGCGGGCACGGGCTCGAAGATGTCGGCCATGGTGGGCACACACACGCGGGTGAACCACAGCGGGTGGTAGGCGGCAAAGTCGGCCACGCAGGGCTGGTCGCCAAAGAGGAAGTCATGCTCCTCCACCATGTGGGCAATGCGCCGCAGGTAGGAGCGGTAGGCGGCGGTGGCGTCCTGCGGGCGCAGGCGCTGCATGCCAGCGCTCATGGCGCCCCGGTCGGCGGCAAAGGCCTTGGCGGCCTCCGGCGGCTGCTGCGCAAACAGGGCGGTAGCGCCACGCGGCTGCAGGTTGTAGGCCATGGCGGCCCAGAACAAGGTGCTGTCGGCCCACTGCGCGACGATGCGCGAGACCCCCAGCAGGTGCGGCGGGTACAGCGCGGGCTCGGCGCTGCGCTGCTCCAGCACCTGGCAGATGAGCGCGGTGTCGCAATAGATGTCGGCGCCGATCTGCAGGATGGGCGTGCGCCGGTAGCCGCCGGTCAGGGCCAGCACATCGGGCTTGGGCATCACGTCGGGGATGATGACCGAGCGGTAGGCCAGTTGCTTGAAGGCCAGCACGCGGCGGATCTTTTCGGCAAAGGGCGACGCGGGGTAGTGGTGCAGGATCAGGGTGTCCATGGGGTCTCCGGCGGTGGTGGTCAATGGGTTCAGACCAGCTTGACGAGCTGCTTGCCGAAGTTCTTGCCCTTGAGCATGCCCAGGAAGGCCTCGGGCGCAGCCGCCAGGCCCTGGGCCACGCTCTCGCGCGGGCGCAGCGTGCCGCTGCCCACGAGCTGACCCAGTTCCTTGAGCGCCTCGGGCCAGACCTCCATGTGCTCGCCCACGATGAAGCCTTCGACCTTCATGCGGTTGATGAGGATGAGCGCCGGGTTGGCCATGGCCAGGGGCGCGCCGTCGTAGCCCGCGATCATTCCGCACACGGCAATGCGGCCAAACGCATTCATGCGCAGCATCACGGCATCCATGATCCAGCCGCCGACGTTTTCAAAGTAGCCGTCGATGCCGTCGGGGCAGGCGTCCTTGAGCGCCTTGGCCAGCGAGCGCGTGTCGCCGTTGTGCGCCTTGTAATCGATGCAGGCGTCAAAGCCCAGCTCCTCGGTGGCGTAACGGCATTTGTCGGCGCCGCCCGCAATGCCCACCGCACGGCAGCCCCGGGCCTTGGCCAGCGCAGCAAAGGCGCTGCCCACCGCGCCGGTGGCGGCGCTCACCACCACGGTGTCACCCGCCTTGGGCGCAATGATCTTGACCAGCCCGTACCAGGCCGTGACGCCGGGCATGCCCACGGCGCCCAGGTAGTGCGACAGGGGCACATGGGTGGTGTCCACCTTGCGCAGGGTGCCGGGGGTGTTGGCATCGACCACGCTGTACTCCTGCCAGCCACCCATGCCCACCACCTTGTCGCCCGCGGCGTACTTGGGATGGCGGCTCTCGACCACCTCGCCCACCGTGCCGCCGATCATCACGCTGTCCAGCGGCTGGGCGGCGGCGTAGCTCTTGCTCTCGTTCATGCGGCCGCGCATGTAGGGGTCCAGGCTGAGGTAGTGGTGGCGCACCAGCACCTGGCCGTCCTGCAGCGCAGGCGTGTCGGTGGCGACGAGGCGGAAGTTCTCCACCGTGGCTTCGCCCTGGGGGCGGCTGGCAAGCAGGATTTGCTGGTTGCGGGGCATGGTTTGGCTCCTTTTGCTACTGTTTTGATAGCTGCTTTCGCTTTATCCATAAGCGCTACAGCCAGATTTGTCTATGAACCCATCAATCGGTGGGCACGGCCTTGAGTACATGCACCTGGCGCCCATCCACCGGCAGGCGGCGCACCACCTTGAAGGTGCCCGTGGCCTGGCAGCACAGGCGGCCCTGTGCGTCATGCACCGTGGCCTCGGTAAAGGCCAGCGTGGCCGTGCGGTGCAGCAGGCGCCCACGCGCCACCAGCGGCCCCTGGGCGGGCTGCATGAAGCTGGTCTTCATCTCGACGGTGACCACGCCCATCTCGGGCGCGTGGCTGCGCGCCGCCGTGGCCATGGCCACGTCCAGCAGCGTCATCAGCGCACCGCCGTGGGTCACGTCAAACGAGTTGTGGTGCTCCGGCCGCGCCGCGTAGCGCAGCTCGGACTCCCCCGCCTCCATGCGGTGCAGGGTAAAGCCCAGGTGCTCCACAAACGGAATGTGCACGCCAAAGCTCATTGCGTCTGTCATCTCAGCATCTCCACAACACGCCGCACCACCCCTGCCGCAGGACATGGGCGCGCCCCAGACCAGGGCCGCCGTGCAAGGGCCGCCCCGCCGCACTGGCGGCGTCCCCCTGCCCGCCTCGCAACGCGAGGCGAGAGCGGGGGGAAGGCGCGCAGCGCCACAGGGGGGTGCACCAAAATCACCCCCCCACCAGCGCGCTCACGCCGCCATCCACGGCCACATACTGGCCGGTGATGTGCTTGCCCGCGTCCGACGCCAGCAGCACGCTCAGGCCCTTGAGGTCTTCGTCGTCGCCCAGGCGGTTGAGCGGTGCATGGGCGCGCAGCTTGTCTTCGCCCAGCGCCTGCAACAGGCCCTTGGTCATCTTGCTGGGGAAAAAGCCCGGGCAGATGGCGTTGACGCGGATGCCGTAGCGCCCCCACTCGCCCGCCAGCGCGCGCGTGAAGTTGATGACCGCGCCCTTGGAGGTGTTGTACGCCACGGTCTGCATGCCCACCGGGTTGCCCCCCAGGCCGGCAATGGAGGCCACGTTCAGGATACTGCCGCGCTTGCGCGCAATCATGCTGTGCTTGGCCACGTACTGGCTGAGCAGGAAGTAGCCGCGCACGTTGAGGTTCATGACCTTGTCCCAGGCGTCGAGCGGGTGGTCTTCGGCCGGTGCACCCCAGGTGGCACCCGCGTTATTGACGAGGATGTCGATGTCGCCCATGCGCTCCAGCGTCTCGCGCCCCAGGCGCTCGATGTCGGCTTCCTTGGCGCAGTCGGCAGCTATCCAGCGGGCATCAATGCCAGCGGCCTGCAGCTCGGCGGTGGCCTCTTCCAGGTCGGCGGCCTTGCGCGAGCTGAGCATGATGCGCGCGCCCGCCTCGCCCAGCGCGTGGGCCATCTGCAGGCCCAGGCCGCGCGAGCCGCCGGTGACGAGTGCGGTCTTGCCTTGGAGGTCGAACAGTTGTTGGATGGTACGGGTCATGGTGGTGTGGTCTCCTTGGGTAATGCATTGGCCCTGACCGCCCAGCAGCGCTGCCAGGGCCGGTCGTCGTCGAACGATTGTGCGCGCCCGCCCTGGCGACGCCTGTCTCCTGAGCGATTGGCCGGGGCAAAACGCCGGGACACAGGCACGGGGCGGGTGCGCGTGGTAGTTGTGCCGTGTCGCCTTAGAACGCCTCTTCTGCCATCGCCATGCAGGTGGGGTCGCGAGTGCCCACCACGCGCAGCCAGGCACCGATCTTGGGCAGCTCGTAATGGTAAAAATACCTTGCAGCGCCCATTCTTCCTACGTTAGCAGCTATCGAAAGCGTAGCATCTTGCGCCAGCACCTTGCACGCTACATCCAGCCACATCCAGGCCAGCACCATGTGGCCAAAGGCCTGCATGTAAGGCACGGCGTTGGCCAGCGCCTCGTTGGGGTTGCCGGTGGACCAGGCGGCCTGGGTGGCGGCGCTCACGTCCTGCAGGGCCTGGGCGAGCTGGTCGGCATAGGGCGCCAGTTCGGGCCTTTGGCGGGCCTGGGCAATGGTGGCTCCGATGGTGCGCGCCAACAGCTGCAGCCCTGCCCCGCCCTGCATGATGACCTTGCGGCCCAGCAGGTCGGCGGCCTGGATGCCGTGCGTGCCCTCGTGGATCATGTTCAGGCGGTTGTCGCGCCAGTACTGCTCCACCGGAAAGTCGCGCGTGTAGCCGTAGCCGCCGTGGATCTGGATGGCCAGCGAATTGGCCTCCAGGCAGAACTCGCTGGGCCAGCTCTTGGCGATGGGGGTGAGCACCTCCAGCAGCAGCTTGGCCTGCGCGGCGGCCTCGGCGCTGCCCGTGCGGCCCTCGTCCACCAGCTTGGCGCAGTACAGGTTGAGCGCCAGCGCGCCCTCGCTGTAGCTCTTTTGCGCCAGCAGCATGCGCTTGACGTCGGCGTGCTCGATCAGGCGCACCTGGGGGCTGCTGGCGTCCTTGCCGCCTTCGCTGATGGGGCGGCCCTGCAGGCGCGTCTTGGCGTAGTCCAGGCTGGCGTAGTAGCCCGCCAGGCCCAGCATGGTGGCGGCCATGCCGATGGCGATGCGTGCCTCGTTCATCATGTGGAACATGCACTTGAGGCCCTCGCCCGGCTTGCCCACCAGGTAGCCGATGGCGCCAGCCCCCCGGCCGTCCAGGCCGCCGCCCTGCTCCGCGCGCACGGGGTACTTGCCCTCGCCAAAGTTCAGCAGCGTGTTGGTGGTGCCGCGCCAGCCCAGCTTGTGGTTCAGGCCGGCCAGGGCCACGTCGTTGCGCTCGCCGGTGAGCTGGCCTTCGGTGTCCACCAGCTTCTTGGGCACGATGAACAGCGAGATGCCCTTCACGCCCGGCACCAGCTTGCCATCCGGCCCCGGAATCTTGGCCAGCACCAGGTGCACGATGTTCTCGGTCAGCTCATGGTCGCCCGAGCTGATCCACATCTTGTTGCCGCGCAGGCGGTAGCGCGGGCCCAGCGGGTCGGTCTCGAAGCCCTCGCCATCGGCCTCGGCGCGGGTGGTGATGTCGCTCAAGGACGAGCCTGCCTGCGGCTCGCTCAGGCACATGGTGCCCGCCCAGCGGCCGTTGAATTCGTTGGCGGCAAACACCTGCTGCTGCATCGGCGTGCCATGCACCAGGATGGCATTGGCATTGCCCGTGGTCAGCAGGTTGGAGCCAATGCTGATGGACGCGCAGCCAAAGAAGCTGCCCGCCGCCGACTCCACCACATAGGGCAGCTGCATGCCGCCCAGCTCATAGTCTTGCGCGGCGCTCAGCATGCCGCTTTCGGCATAGGCCTGGCGCGCTTCGTAGGTGCATTGCGGCAGGATGACCTTCTCGCCGTCGAAATGCGGCTCCTGCACATCCACCGTGCGGTTGAAGGGCGCGTACTTCTCGCGCGCGATGCGCTCGCAAGTGTCCATCACGGCGTCGAAGGTCTCGCGCGAATGGTCGGCAAAGCGCTCGCGCGCGGTGAGCGACTCGGCCTGGAGCCAGTCGTACAACAGAAAGTCGAGGGTGGAGCGGAGGGAGGTGGTCATGCGCCAAATGATAGAAGCCGCAGCCCGAAAAACCGTGTCCGGTGGGTGACGCACACAGCCCCTATCATGGGGCCCCAAACCGGCCCTGTCCCATGCCCCACCCTTCCATCTTCCAAAGACTCCGCCACGCTGGCAAGGCCCTGGGCACCCTGGCAGGGCTGGCGATTTCTTGCCTGGCCCCCGTGCCAGGGACCGCCGCAACGGCGATCGCGCCAGTTCCGGCCTATGCAGAACTGCCCCTGCCAGACAACCAGTCCATCACCACCCTGCCCACCGGTGAGCTGGGCTGGCTGGGGCAGCGGCCCATAGAGCCTACCCCCAAGGGCCTGCCCACGGGCTGCTGGGCCTGGGAGCTGGTGATGGCACGCTGGCACCCGGCCAGCGGCCGCACGGCACAGGTGCCGCTCAAGCCCGGCATCGGCGGATTTGTGTACAGCCAACTGGTGCTGCCCACCGGGCTGCTGGCCCTGACGCAAACCGGTTGCCAGGACGGCAAGGAGCGCTGGCGCTTCGTGTTCCTGCCCCACGGCGGCGGCCCGGTGCTGCAGGCGGACACCAGCGAAGCCATCGACGTTTTTCAGACCGGGCTGCTGGCGCTGGGGGACGAGCGGGCCGCACTGGTCACGCGCGAAAAGGACACGCGCCACATCAAGGTGCTGACCGTGCAGCGCAGCAAGGGGCGGCTGGAGATCGCGGCCATGCCGGTTCTGCCGGTCGCGTACAACCGCGACTTTGCCAGCGCGGTGGCCGGGCAGGACCAGGTGATGATTCTGGGTGGCTCCAACGGCAACTACCGCGGTTGCTCACCCTGCCGCGCCGAGACCCATGTGCTCGACCTGAAGACCAAGGCCTGGCGCAATGGCCCACCGATGCTGGAGGCCCGCTCGGAACTGGCGGCCAGCAGCCTGCCCGATGGCAGCGTCCTGGTCACCGGCGGCTGGACCCAGGCGGCCGCGTGGGGCAGCGGCGCCTCGCGCACGGCAGAACGCTGGAACCCGGCCACCAACCGCTTTGAAGCGCTGCCGCCCATGCCCAACGGCACAGCCCGGCACAGGCATCTGTGGTGGGACGCCCCCTGGGGCCGCAGCTTGTTGGTGGTGCCAGGGCTTGCGGGCGCGGTGCAATCGCTGGACACCCGCCACTGGAGCTGGCGCACCGTGGGCGAATGGGCCAGTGGCAGCGAAGAAGGCGGGTGCGGCTTCTACCCCTTTGTCGTCGATGGCAATGCCTATGCCTGGCTGGTCAACCGCAGCGAGGGGCATTACTCGAGCAAGTCCTGCGGCGAACAGAAATATGCGGATCTGAGCCTGCTGCGGCCACCCAGCGGCGCGGCCCCTTCTGCCCTGGCACCACCCGAAAGCACCCTGGTCACCTACCGGCACGGCGCAGCCTTTCTGCCTGCCGCGGGCAAGGCCCCGGCGCTGGTGATCGGCGGATCGCGCCATGCGGGGATGAACGCGTTCGTCATCAGCAGCGCCGTGGAAGCCATCGACCGCGAGGGGCGCGTGAGCACGCTCCCATCCTTGCTGACAGCGCGCCAGGATGCCAAGGCCTTCCGGGCCGCAAACGGCATCCTGGTGGTGGGCGGCAACGGGCCCGACAGCCCTTATGGCGGCGTGCGCGATCCCAAGCCGCTCAAGGCCGAGTGGCTGGCGCCCGGCGGCAGCGCCGTCTGGCAGGAGGTGGGCGGAAAAGGCCCCTCACCGTCTGCCGCCGTGGCGCAGTTGCGCGACGGTAGCCTGCTGGTGATTGAGCCCAGCGGCGAGCTGCAACAGCTCACACTCACCGTGCGGGGCACACAGCCATTCTTCGAGAGCCGTGCCTGGCCCGCGCTGACCCGCGAACGCCGCAACGGCGACGGGGACGGTGCAACCAACGCCATGGTTGTCCAGGAACTCGACGATGGCCGCATCGTCGTGGCAGGCGGGTCGGTGCGTTCCGAACGCATCGCCCGGTATTCAACCAAGGTGCTGGAGCCTGGGCAGCCGGACGAGTACGTGGGCATCGGCGACTTCCTGCCCTGGCGCCGCTACGAGATCTTTGACCCCACCACACGGCGCTGGTCCCGCTCGGCACCCTCCAAGGCTGCTGGTGGACGCGCCATCGTGATGCGCAGCGGGCGGGTCATCAAGGCTGCACCAGCCCCGCAGCCAGCGCAGGACTCGGGGCCGCAACGCTTTGTGCTCGAAGCTTCCGACCCCACCGGAGCAGCCTGGGCGCCGCTGGCCCACAAAGGTTCGCGCCTGCAGATCAACGACCGGTACATCCTTTTCACCATCGAGGACGAACTGTTTGCCAGCGGTGAGATCGCGGGCCTGGGCACCGGCGGCGGGCCCAGCGGGCTGGAATGGCTCAACCCCGCCACAGGCGCCTGGGACCTGCTGTGGCAGGCGGGGCCGGGCGAGAACTGGCGAGCGCACCAGGGGCGCATCGTGCGCCGCACCGTCGTGGGTGCCAACGGACAGCCCAAAGCACTCTTGATCCCGGTAGGAGGACTGTGATGCGGTTATTTTCGGTCGTACTCTACGGCTCCATGGGTCTGCTGATGGGCGCATCGGCCATGGCAGGCGAACAGGGTGACGCAACCACGCCGCTGGGCAGCAAGCTCGTCGAGTTCCTGCTTGGCGCCGACCAGTGGCAGCCCGGCGACCGCTACCGCAGCGGCAGCCAATGGCTCGCGCTGGTGTGCAGCAAAACGGACTGCCAGTTGGAGCCCGCCAAGCTCAAGGTGCGCCGCGAGAAGTGGCAGGGCCACTACGACGACCAGCCCACCCAGGGCCAGCGACTGGTGTTCCGCCGCCAGACGGCCGGCCCCGGCACGGTGCTGGCCTGGTTCAAACAAGACCCCGCTGCGCCCTGGCTGCAGGCCGGGCCGGTGCCCACCTACGGGGCCGCCACATTCCGAAAAAAGCGCCCCGCCAGCGAAGGCACGCTGGAGCTGGCGGTGGATTTGCCCCACGGAGGGCAGGCCACGCTGGTGCCGCTGTTCGATGCCGAAGGCGGCCGATTCCTGCTGCAACTGCGCGCCCAGGGCAAGCGCCAGTTGCTCGACGAACTGGGGCTGTGTTCGCACACCGTATCGACCGACTACCTGGTCTGGGCGGGCGACCTCGACCGCGATGGCCAGCCCGACTACCTGATCGACTTTGCCGACGAAGTCGGAGAAGCCAAGCTCTACCTGGCCCGCGCCGCTGCCGCCAAGGAGCTTGCGGGGGTTGCGGGGGTCTATGTCCCTTCCCCCTTTGGCGGCGAGTGCGACGGGGAAGGCTGGGTGTCGCGATGATCCAATGCCTTCTATCTCAACGCATCGCAGCGCTGGCTTGGGTCCTTGGCGCGGCTTGGCTGGCTGTCGCCGCACATGCCCAGGATAAGCCCACAGGCGCCTGGAAAGGAACCATCGGCCAGGCCCCGGTGATGGTTTGTTTTTCTGACGACAGCCAGGCGCAGTACTACTACCTGCGCCACCGCCGGAACATCGCCCTGGTGCCGCCCCAGGGCGCTGTCGATCCCAGAGACAAGCCCCAGGCCATTGCCCAAGCATGGAAAACGGGCGATTTCAGGCTGGATGAAACCGTGCCCGGCCCCAATGGAGAAAGCCGCATCAGCGGCCGCTGGATGCTGCAGGCCACCTCACCCACACAGATCACCGGCACCTGGACGGCACCGGACGAGGGCAAGGCCCAGCCCATCTCCCTGCGCAAGGCGATACCCACGCCTGCCACAGAGTCGGCCCCGTTGGGTGGGGACTGCGAGCCGGCCTTTTACGAACCGCTCCTCGCGGCGATGCGCCTGAAGCGCGAACCTGCCACCATCGGCAGCCACTCGTATCAGACCGTGTCCAGCGAGGAAGCCACCACGCTCCAGGTACCGGCCGAGCTGCCCCATGCCAAGGCGCTGAATCACCTGGCGATGCAATGGCTTCGTCGCCAGTCGGTGCTGTCCTACGACTGCAGCGCTGGGCGCGGTTCGCGGGGCTTTGCGAGTTCGGACGAGCCCATCGGCAGCACGCTCACGCCAGTGCTATGGACGGATGCCTACCTCGTGCTGCAAGACAGCATGCCCGAGATCTTCTGCGGCGGCGCCCATGGCTCCTCGTCCTTGTCCACCATCACCTGGTCGTGGCACAAGGGACGTGCGGTGGACACCTGGGCCTGGCTGCAAGGCGGGGAAAAGTCCCTCATTGCCCACGCAAGCAAGTCAGGCCAGCCCATTGCGTCGGGCCTGAAGCGCCTGATCACCCGACTGCACCCACGCAACACCGAAGGCGACGATTGCCGCGAAGTGCTCGACCTGATGAGCGTGCAGGCGCCCTACCCTTCGGCAAAGGGCCTGGTGTTCAACACCGACTTCTTCCACGCCATGCGTGCCTGCAATGACGAAGTGCCCCTGAGCTGGAAGCAGCTGTGGCCCTACCTGTCGACCGAGGGTCGCGCCGCTGCGCAGCAATTCCAGCCCTAGCCTCCCTTGACGTGGGCATGCCTGCTGCGGGTCACAAGGGTTCCAACTGCCGCTGACTCAGGAAGCGCCGGGGTTCGCCCGTCAGGGGATCCGAGAATTCCAGCCACCGGGCCAGCAGTTGCAAGGGGCGGGAGTAGTCGCCCTCTGGCGGGTCGTTCACCTCGGGGTAGAAGGCATCGTTGCGCAGGGGCAGGCCCAGCGCGGCCATGTGCACGCGCAACTGGTGGCGCTTGCCGGTGACGGGCTCCAGGCGGTAGCGTGCCCAGCCCTGCCCCACCTCCAGCACCTGGATGCGGGTGTGGCTGTTGGGTTCGCCAGGCACTTCGTGCATACGGAAGAACTGCGGGCTTTCCTCCAGGCGGCTGCGGTATTCGGGCGGCAACGCCAGACCTTCACGCCAGGGCGCCACCGCCTCGTAGTGCTTGGTGATGGCGCAATCGCGGAACAGGCCCTGGTACAGCCCTCGTGTGGCCCGTTGCACCGAAAAAAGCACCAACCCCGCGGTGTCGCGGTCGATGCGGTGCAGCGGCGAGAGTTCAGGCAACTGCAGCCGGTGCTTCAGGCGCACCAGCAGGCTGTGGTGCAGATAGCGGCCCGTGGGAGTGACGGGCATGAAATGCGGCTTGTCGGCCACCAGCAAGTGGGCGTCCTGGTAGAGCACCGTTTCTTCGAAGGGGATGCAAGGCTCCTGGTCGAGCCAGCGGTAGTAGTACAGGCGAATGCCGCGCTCGAAGGCCCGCGCCGGGGTCACGGGCACGCCGTGCTCATCGACGACGTCACCCTGCTCCATGCGCAGCGCCCATGCCTCGCGCGTGACGGCCGGTATGCGTTGTGCCAGAAAGTCCAGCATGGTGCCGCTGCCGCTGGAGGGCAGCACCACGCAACTGGGGCTCACGCCTGCGCGCACGGGCAACACGTCGGGGTGGCGGGGGTTGTGCATATCAGACGATCATTTCAAGGGAGAGGCCATGGCCTGTCGGTCCATCAAGCCGCGCAGGCCCAGACACACCTACCCCGATTGAAGACAGCGGACCCAGTCACACCACTGCGCTGCAGCGACGGCCCCAGGGCTGGAGCCCTGCTCGAGTTCTGCATGCCAGCGCCGCTGACAACCGAAAACGATGTGCTCCAGTTGCCACAGTGCCTCGCGCAGCACGTAGGCCAGTTCCGCCAGGCCCTGCTCATCCCCTTGCAAATGCTCCAGCAACACGGTGTGGTGGTCAGGGTGCGCACCGGCTTCCGTCAGCGCTCGTTTGAGGGCTTGGAGGCCCTCCTCCACATAGGCAAACGGCCCCAGGTCCGCCGCATGTCCGCCCCCTTGCGACCACTGGGATTTGGCCTGCTCCCACTGCACAAACGCCTTGGCCAACTGGTCCGCCAAGCTATGGATCTGCTCACCCTGGGGCAAGGCGCGGGAAGACTGGGCGTTGGATTCTTCGGTCAAAAGGGGCAACACATGGGCCACCAGCGGCGCAGGAAACTTGCGATGGTTGAGGCGCAGCACCAGAGAGAGTTGCTGCGCGGGGCTGTCCAGGTACTTTTCATAGAACGCGGTCACCAGCACGGACAACAGCAGGATCTGGCCCATGGGCGAGATGTCTTGGCCCGCCAGGCCGCGAGGGTAGCCCGAGCCATCCATGCGTTCGTGGTGCTCCAGCACCGCGACCTCCACGGCGCGGCCATAGACTCCGGCCTCGCGCACCAACAGCATGGAAGTGATGGGATGGGCCACCAGATGCTTGCGTGACGGGCCGGTCACCTTGTGGCTCGGATCGCGCCAGGTGGGGTCCATGTGCAGGGTACCCAGATCGTGCAACAGCCCGGCAGCGGCCAGGGATGTGAGCTGGTGCGGCTCCAGACCGCTGCGCACCCCCAGATACAAAGCCACCAGCATCATTTGCAGGCTGTGCAGGAAAAGGTCGGGCATTTGCTCGCGCAGCACCGTCAGCTTGAAAGCGACGGGCGGTGTCAGCGGCAGCGATCGCAGCGGCTCCAGCAATGGCTGCGCGTCACCCAAGGCCTTGCGCAGCAGCAATGGCAAGGGTTCGGACTCCAGCATCTGCCGGACGGCTTGCTGCAGCGATTCCATATTCACGGCGTTGGCGACCGACAGGTGCGTATCCAATGGCTCGCGCAACTTGTGCTGCACCAGGCGGTCGTACAGGCGGCTGTCAATGCAGGCGCCCTTTTCCACCAGCTTGATGCCGCTTTCGCTGTAAATCGCGTCCTGTGTGACCACAGAACAGCGCTCGGCCATGTCCGTCACACGGCGCAGGTAATGGGGCCTGTCCTGCACACTGTCGCCGGTCTCGAGCAATGGGTCTGTCATGAAAAACTGCGGGGATGCCTGCGCGCACTATAGCGGCAGGCTTGGCGCCATCTGAATGCAACAAAGCCCGCATCGGCGGGCTTTGTTGACACAACGCAATGCAGCCGACTCAAGCCAGCAAGGGCACGCCGGTCTTGGACTGCAGGAACTCCAGGCTCACTTCCGGTGCCAGCTCCACCACCTTGAGGCCTTGCGGGGTCACGTCCATGACCGCCAGGTCGGTGATGATGCGATCCACCACGCCCTGGCCCGTGAGCGGCAACGTGCATTTCGGAAGGATCTTGAGGTCTTCGGTGCCGTCCTTCTTCTTGGCCACATGCTCCATGAGCACGATCACGCGCTTGACGCCGGCCACCAGGTCCATGGCACCGCCCATGCCCTTGACCATCTTGCCGGGAATCATCCAGTTGGCCAGGTCGCCCTTGTCGGTGACCTGCATGGCGCCCAGGATGGACAGGTTGATCTTGCCGCCACGGATCATGGCGAAACTCTCGTGGCTGCCGAAGATCGACGAGCCCTTGATGGTGGTCACCGTCTGCTTGCCGGCATTGATCAGGTCTGCGTCCACCTCGTCCTCGTAGGGGAAGGGGCCGATACCCAGCATGCCGTTCTCGCTCTGCAGCCACACCTCGATGTGGTCGGGCACGTGGTTGGCCACCAGCGTGGGGATGCCGATCCCCAGGTTCACATAGAAGCCGTCCTGCAGTTCCTGTGCGGCACGCGCCGCCATTTGGTCTTGGGTCCAGGGCATGGTGTTCTCCTCACACTTTGCGGTCGCGGGTGGTGCGCTTTTCGATGCGCTTTTCAGGCGTGGGGTTGTGCACGATGCGGTGCACGTAGATGCCGGGCAGGTGCACGTCGTCGGGTGCAATGTCGCCCGTGGCAACGACGCGTTCCACCTCGACGATGCAGATCTTGCCGGCCATGGCCGCAGCAGGGTTGAAGTTGCGCGCCGTCAGGTGAAAGCGCAGGTTGCCCGACATGTCGGCCACGTCGGCCTTGATGAGCGCCACCTCGGGCACCAGGGCGCGTTCCATCACATAGGTTTCGCCGTCGAATTCGCGCAGTTCCTTGCCGTCGGCCACCAGGGTGCCCACGCCGGTCTTGGTGAAGAAGGCCGGGATGCCCGCGCCACCCGCACGCAGCTTTTCTGCCAGCGTGCCCTGGGGGGTGAATTCCAGCTCCAACTCGCCCGCCAGGTATTGGCGCTCGAACTCCTTGTTCTCGCCCACGTAGCTGGAGATCATCTTCTTGATCTGGCGCGTCTCCAGCAGTTTGCCCAGGCCGAAACCATCGACACCGGCGTTGTTGGAGATGACGGTGAGGTTCTTCACCCCCGAATCGCGCAGCGCATCGATCAGTGCCTCGGGAATGCCGCACAACCCGAAACCACCCACGGCCAGCAACTGGCCGTCTGCCACCACGCCCTCAAGGGCCGCGGCCGCCGAAGGAAATACCTTGTTCACGAGAGTCTCCTCATCAGTAGGGATGCGCTACGATACTACTTATTTGATTAAGTAGTTTTCCGTAAAGATTTGCACTATGGATGTGGATTACCGCCTTGCCTTCGAACTGGCGCCTGTGGGGCTGATCCTGTCGCGCAACCGCACCATGGTGGACTGCAACGCCCATGTGTGCGAGATGTTCGGCTGCTCGCGCGAACTGCTGTTGGGCCAGTCGTTCCAGATGCTCTACCCCAGCGCCGAGGAGTACGAGCGCCTGGGTGCGCGCATGGCGCCCATCCTCAACGCCAAGGGCTGGTATGCGGACAACCGCATCATGAAGCGCGCGAGCGGCGAGCTGTTTTGGTGCCATGTATCGGGCCGCGCCCTCAACCGCGAGGCGCCGCACGCCTCGGGCATCTGGAGCTTCGAGGATTTGAGCTCGCAGCGCCCCGTCAAGGCAGAGCTGACGGGGCGCGAGCGCGAAGTGGCGGCGCGCGTGCTCGAAGGGCTTACGTCCAAGGAGATCGGCAAGGCCCTGGGCATCAGCCACCGCACGGTGGAGATCTACCGCGCCCGGCTCATGCGCAAGTACGGCGCCTCCACCGCGGCCGACCTGGTGCACAAGCTGCTGGCGGGCGCGTAAACCGCGCCGCAGCGCCTGCGGCCCTGTGCTGTGGAACCTCAGCGCGGCACTGCGGGCTCCACCACCTCGGCGGCGGTGCGAAACGCATCCACCGCTGACGGCACGCCGCAGTAAATGGCCGCGTGCAGCAGCACTTCCTGGATTTCCTGCACCGAGGCACCATTGTTCAGCGCCCCGCGCACATGGCCCTTGAGCTCGTGCGGGCGCCCCAGGGCCGTGAGCATGGCCACAGTGACCAGGCTGCGTGTCTTGCGGTCCAGGCCGTCGCGCTGCCACACGTCGCCCCAGGCCGCGCGCGTGATGTGCTCCTGGATGGGTGCGGTGAACGGTGTGATCCCGGCCAGGGCGCGGGCCACAAAGTCCTCGCCCATGACCTGCTTGCGCGTGGTCAGGCCCTGGTCGTATTGCTGCTGCTGTGCTGCGTTCATGGTGCTGTGTTCCTATGGTTTTTGGGTGGGATGATTCGGCAGGAAACGTATCATGGTTTCTTTCCCCCTCACCTTGAAGCACACGACCACCATGAGCCCACGCTACCCCTTCCCCGCACTGGACGACCTGCCCGAAGACATCCGCACCCGCATCCTGGAGGTGCAGGAAAAGGCGGGTTTCATTCCCAACGTGTTTCTGGCATTTGCCCGCCGACCCGCGGAGTGGCGCGCCTTTTTTGCCTACCACGATGCCCTGATGCTCAAGGAGGAAGGCAATCTGACCAAGGGCGACCGCGAAATGATCGTGACCGCCACCAGCGCCGCCAACCAGTGCCTGTACTGCGTGGTGGCGCATGGCGCCATCCTGCGCATCTACGAGAAGAAGCCGATGGTGGCCGACCAGGTGGCCGTGAACCACCGCAAGGCCGACATCACGCCGCGCCAACGCGCCATGCTCGACTTCGCCATGAAGGTGTGCCTGCGCTCGCACGAAATCGAGGACGCCGACTTCAGCGCCCTGCACGCCCACGGCCTGGACGATGAGGACATCTGGGACATCGCCGCCATCACGGCTTTCTTTGGTCTGTCCAACCGCATGGCCAGTTTTGCAGGCATGCAGCCCAACCCCGAGTTCTACCTGATGGGCCGGGTGCCCAGGCAGAAGTGATGCTATTTATTTGATAGCTACTAGCGCCCTATTTCAGGGCGCTAGTAGCCAAAAATGCTTCAAATCACGGGGTCACCAGTGCCCGCATCCAGTCGGGCAGGGTCTCGGCTTTTTGCTGCGGAAAGTCCACCCAGATGGTGGTGGCCCCGCCTTCGGCGCAGACCACGCCGGGCTGATCGGTGCGCTCCATGGTGCACCAGGTCTCGAAGGTGGTGCGCCCAGGGTCGCTGACATACAGCTTGACCCGCACATCGCCCGGGTATTCGAGTTGCCGGTAGAAGTTGCAGAAAGCGTTGACGATGACCGGCCCCTGTCCTTGCGGGTCGGGGTCGCATCCCACGGCACGCATCCACTCGATGCGCACCGTCTCCATGTAGCGGAAATACACCGTGTTGTTCACGTGCCCCATGGCGTCCATGTCGCCCCAGCGAATGGACAGCACCATGTCATGCACCAGCTTGCGCTGCTCGGGTAGCGCAATCTTCATACCGCGAATCCGTCGTCCGCCGCAATGATGGCGCCGTTGATGAAGTGGCTCTGGTCGCTGGCCAGCATGACGATGAGCGCATCCAGATCCTGCGGCTGGCCCACACGCTTGCGCGGCAGCATGGCCATGAGCTTCTTGCCCTGCTCGGTGTTCCAGTGGTGGTGGTTGATCTCGGTGTCGATGTAGCCGGGGCAGACGGCGTTGGTGTTGATGCCAAAGCGCCCCCACTCCATGGCCATGGCGCGCGTCATGTGCACCACGGCGGCCTTGCTCATGCAGTACACCCCAATCTGCGGCAGCACCTTGAGCCCCGCCATGGACGCCACGTTGATGATGCGCCCACCGGTAAAGCTGCCCGGCGCCGCGCCCTGCGAGCGCGCCAGCATGCGCTTGCCCACCTCTTGCGCGACGAAGAACGCGCCCTTGACGTTGGTGTCGAAGACGTAGTCGTAGTCCTCCGGCGCGACATCCTGCAGGCGCTGCGTGGTGCTCACGCCCGAGTTGTTGACCAGAATGTCGATCGAGCCCATTTCGGTCTCGGCGTGCGCCACGGCGGCCTTGATGGAGTCGTGATCGGTCACGTCCAGTTCGACCACATGGGCGTCGCCGCCCTCGCCTTCGATGCGTGCGCGCAGCTCCTTGAGTTTTTCGATACGGCGGCTCGCCAGCACCACCCCTGCGCCGGCACGTGCCAGGGTTCGGGCAAACTGCGCACCCAGGCCGCTGGACGCGCCGGTAACAAAGGCAATGCGACCGGACAGATCGATGTTGTAGGCCATTTAGAGTCCCTCCACTGAACAAAATAGAACGGTCGTTCGATTGTCTGTATTCCTTGCATACAATCAGTCACCCGCCGGACAGTGGCTGTGCCCCCTGTTTGCAGACAATCTGCCCCATTATCAAACGCCCGACGAGAAGCACATGACAAACGAAGAAATCCTCGCCCAGTTTGGCCCCCGCGAGTCCATGGAATACGACGTGGTGGTCGTTGGTGGGGGCCCAGGGGGCCTGTCCACAGCGATCCGCATCAAGCAACTGGCAGCAGAGCGCGGCCAGGACGTCTCGGTCGTGGTGCTGGAAAAAGGCTCGGAGCCCGGCGCGCACATCCTCTCGGGCGCCATCATGGACCCCAAGGCGCTGACCGAACTCATCCCCGACTGGAAGGAAAAAGGCGCCCCCCTGAACCAGCCCGTCACCGACGACGCCTACAGCTTTTTGAGCGAGCGCTCGGCCTTTCGCGTGCCCAACATGTTCCTGCCGCCGTTTGCGCACAACCACGGCAACTACATCGTCAGCCTGGGCGCGGTCACCAAGTGGCTGGGCGAACAGGCCGAGGCCCTGGGCGTGGAAATCTTCCCCGGCTTCACCGCCGCCGAAGTGCTCTACAACGATGACGGTTCCGTCAAGGGCGTGGCCACCGGCAATATGGGCATCGGCAAGGACGGCGAGCCCACCGACAACTTCCAGCTCGGCATGGAACTGCTGGGCAAATACACCATCTTTGCCGAAGGCGCACGCGGCCACCTGGGCAAACAAGTCATCGCCAAGTACCAGCTCGACGCAGGGCGCGACCCGCAGAGCTTTGGCATCGGCATCAAGGAACTGTGGGAAATCGACCCCAAGAAACACCAGCCCGGCTTTGTGATGCACACCGCCGGCTGGCCCATGGAGAACGACACCTACGGCGGCGCCTTCCTGTACCACCTGGAAGGCAACAAGGTGGCCGTGGGCTTCGTCACCGGCCTGGGCTACACCAACCCCTACCTGAGCCCGTTCGAGGAATTCCAGCGCTGGAAGACCCACCCCAACATCCGCTACTACTTCGAGAACGAGCAGGGCGAAGTCACCGCCAAGCGCCTGTCCTATGGCGCGCGCGCCATCAACGCCAGCGGCCTGAACTCCCTGCCCAAGACCGTGTTCCCCGGCGGCGCGCTCATCGGCTGCGACGCGGGCTACCTCAATGTCAGCCGCATCAAGGGCAGCCACGCTGCCATCAAGACCGGCATGCTCGCAGGCGAAGCCGCCTACGAGGCCGTCACGGCTGGGCGCCAGCACGACGAACTCAGCGCCTACCCCAAGGCCTTCGAGGAAAGCTGGCTCTACACCGAGCTGAACAAGGACCGCAATTTCAAGAACTGGTTCAAGTACGGCCTGACCACCGCCACGCTGATGAACGGCTTCGAGCAGTTCGTGCTGCGCGGGCACATGCCCTGGACGCTGCACCGTGACAAGGCCGACCACCAGTACCTCAAGCCCGCCAGCGAGTGCAAGCCCATCGAGTACCCCAAGCCCGACGGCAAGCTGACCTTCGACCGCTTGAGCAGCGTGTTCATCAGCAACACCAACCACGAAGAGAACCAACCGGCGCACCTGACGCTCAAGGACGCCAGCGTGCCGGTGAAGATCAACCTGGCCCAATACGCAGGCCCCGAGGCACGCTACTGCCCGGCCGGGGTGTACGAGTTTGTGGGCGAAGGCAGCGACAAGCGCCTGCAGATCAACGCGCAGAACTGCGTGCACTGCAAGACCTGCGACATCAAGGACCCGACGCAGAACATCGTGTGGGTCACGCCCGAGGGGGGCGGGGGGCCGAATTACTCGGGCATGTAATCAAAAACCATAGCGCTTCGCGCTGAAGGGGCCTGCGTTGCAGGCCCTTTTTATTGGAATTTCAAACAGCGGACAACGGCAGATCCGCTTTTTTCAGCGTGCGCAGCACAAAGCTGGAACGGCTGTGGCGAATGCCCTTGATCTTGTAGAGCTTCTCGCGCAGCAGGCGCTCATAGTCGCGCGTGTCCTTGACCACCACACGCAGCAGATAGTCGTAGTCGCCCGACACCAGGTGCGCCTCGATCACCTCGGGAATGCTGGCCAGCGTTTCGCCGAATTTCTCCAGCGTGTTGTCGGAATGGCTGTCGAGCGTGACCTGCACCAGCACGGTGTCGGCCAGATCCAGCGCCTGGGGGTTGAGGCGCACGGTGTAGCCCTCGATCACCCCGGACTCCTCCATCTTCTTGATGCGGCTCCAGCAGGGCGATGGGCTCAGGCCCACGGCCTGGCCAATCTCTTGCAGGCTGGCGCGGGCGTTGGCCTGCAGTACGGCGAGGATTTTTTTGTCGAGTCGGTCCATGCCACGGATTATTCTGCACACAACGCCATGAGAGCAAATTTTGCTGTAACAAAGGCTATTTACTGGAAACAAAGCAAATTTGCCTGCCAACCCCCTGGCATACTTTGCTGCATCAAGGCGCTCTTACCGGAACGCATGAAATGCCAAGGCCCCGGCTGGTTACCGCCAGTCGGGGCGCTTGCTTTTGGGGGCCTGCACCGGGGCCGACGCAGACAAAAATCCCTGCGGTGCGGCGGGCATTGCAGGTAGAATCGCGCCTTCGTCAGGAGAGAGTGCTCCGCCACCCGCGAGCAGCACCGCCGAAGGCGCAGGCACCCGCCGAACGCTCAGGCAAAAGGACTGGCAACCGCCCGCAGGGATGCGGGCGTTCCCTTGCTGGAGAGAGGTGGCCGCGCGCAACGCACAGGCCACCCACCGAAGGAGCAAGCCGCGCGGGCCAGCCAGGGCGCAGCGGTGAATCTCTCAGGTAAAGCGGACAGCAGGGCAAATCCCGTGGCATTGGTGCCACGGCCCCCATTTGCCCTGGAGTTCTTATGTCCGCACCTGCCGCCGCCCCCCTGCTCACCACGCCCCTCAACGCGCTGCACATCGAACTGGGCGCCCGCATGGTGCCGTTCGCCGGTTACTCCATGCCCGTGCAGTACCCCGCAGGGCTCATGGCCGAGCACCTGCACACCCGCCAGGCCGCAGGCCTGTTCGATGTGTCGCACATGGGCCAGCTGCGCCTGGTCGGCCCCGATGCCGCCGCCGCATTTGAAAGCCTGATGCCCGTGGACGTGATCGACCTGCCCGTGGGCAAACAGCGCTACGGCCTGCTGCTGAACGACGAGGGCGGCATCATCGACGACCTGATGTTCTTCCGCATGGCGCAGGACGAGCTGTTCGTCATCGTCAACGGCGCCTGCAAGGTGGGCGACATCGCCCACATCCAGGCGCGCATCGGCCAGCGCTGCCAGGTGGTTCCGCTGCCCGACCATGCCCTGCTCGCCCTGCAGGGCCCGCAGGCCGCCACGGCCCTGGCACGCCTGGCGCCCGGCGTGGAAAAGCTGGTGTTCATGACCGGCGGCCAGTTCACGATCGCGGGCTGCGACTGCTTCGTTACGCGCAGCGGCTACACCGGCGAAGACGGCTTCGAGATCTCCGTGCCCGCCGCGCAGGCCGACACCCTGGCGCGCGCGCTGCTGGCCCAACCGGAGGTCAAGCCCATCGGGCTGGGCGCACGCAACTCGCTGCGCCTGGAGGCCGGCCTGTGCCTCTACGGCAACGACATCGACACCACCACCACGCCCGTGGAGGCCGCGCTGAACTGGGCCATGCAAAAGGTGCGCCGCACCGGCGGCGCGCGCGCCGGCGGCTTCCCCGGTGCCGACAAGGTGCTGGCCCAGCTCGACAACCCCGCCAGCGTGGCACGCAAGCGTGTCGGCCTCGTGGCCCTGGAGCGCGTGCCCGTGCGCGAGCACACCGAACTGCAGAGCGAAGGCGGCCAGAAGATCGGCGAGGTCACCAGCGGCCTGCTCGGCCCGAGCTTCGACAAACCCATTGCCCTGGCCTATGTGGACGCCCAGCATGCCGCCGTTGGCACGCGCGTCAACGCCATCGTGCGCAGCAAGGCCGTGCCCATGGAGGTCTGCGCCACCCCCTTCGTGCCCACGCGCTACTACCGCGGCTAACGCCCCTGGCGCAGGCTACATTCCGGATTCCCTTCATCTTTCAGGAGCTTTTCCCATGACCATCAAATATTCCAAAGACCACGAGTGGATCAACGCCGCTGATGCCAACGCTGCCGTGGTCGGCATCACGCTGCACGCCCAGGACGCCCTGGGTGACGTGGTGTTCGTGGACTTGCCCGCCGTGGGCACCACGTTTGCCCAGGGCGACGTGGCCGGTGTGGTCGAGTCCGTGAAGGCTGCTGCCGATGTGTACATGCCCGTTTCGGGCGAGGTGGTGGAAGTGAACGAGGCACTGCGCGCCGACCCGTCGCTGGCCAACTCCGACCCGCTGGGCGCGGGCTGGTTCTTCAAGGTCAAGCTGTCCGAGCCCGCCCAGCTCGACGGCCTGATGGACGAGACCGCGTATTCGAGCTTCTCTGCCAGCGCCTGAGCGCACCGGCTTTAAAAACCATAGCAGCCAGCGCACGCATTCAGGCGCATTCAGATACAAAAATATTTGAATCCGCCTGAATTCGGGCGCAAGCAGCTCCTATTTCAATAGCACTCCAGACTGGTTCCGCCATGCAGATGCCCGCCGCCCTGCCCTTGTCCGCACTCGAAAACACCACCGAGTTCCTGCCCCGCCACATCGGCATCGACGCGGCCGACGAAGCGCACATGCTGTCGGTGATCGGCGAGGCCTCGCGCCGCGCCCTCATCGACGGCATCGTGCCGCGCTCCATCGCGCGCGGCCAGGCCATGGACCTGCCGGCCCCGGCCACCGAGAACGCCGCGCTGGCCGAGCTCAAGGCGATCGCCTCCAAGAACAAGCTGCTCAAGAGCTTCATCGGCCAGGGCTACTACGGCACGCACACGCCCGGCGTGATCCTGCGCAACATCCTGGAGAACCCCGCCTGGTACACGGCCTACACGCCCTACCAGGCCGAAATCTCGCAGGGCCGCATGGAGGCGCTGGTCAACTTCCAGACCATGGTGTGCGACCTCACCGGCATGCCGATTGCCAACGCCTCCATGCTCGACGAGGCCACCGCCGCCGCCGAGGCCATGACGCTGGCCAAGCGCTCGGTCAAGGCCAAGGGCAATACCCTCATCGTCAGCGGCGACTGCCACCCGCAGACCATCGAGGTCATCCAGACGCGCGCCGCGCCGCTGGGCCTCACAGTCAAGGTGGTCCGCTCGGGCGACGAATGGATGGCCGCCATCGGCCAGGACGACTACTTTGCCGCCATCAACCAGTACCCCGGCTCCAGCGGCTGGCTGGCCGACTGGCAGATGAGCGCCGACATCATCCACGGCAAGGGCGCCGCGCTGATCCTGGCCGCCGACCTGCTGGCGCTCACGCTGCTCAAGACCCCAGGCGAGATGGGCGCCGACATCGTGGTCGGCACCACGCAGCGCTTTGGCATGCCCATGGGCGCGGGCGGCCCGCACGCCGCCTACATGGCCTGCCGCGACGACTTCAAGCGCTCCATGCCCGGCCGCCTGGTGGGCGTGAGCGTGGACGTGCACGGCAAGCCGGCCTACCGCCTGGCGCTGCAGACGCGCGAGCAGCACATCCGCCGCGAGAAGGCCACCTCCAACATCTGCACCGCGCAGGTGCTGCCCGCCGTCATCGCCAGCATGTACGCCGTGTACCACGGCCCCGAGGGCTTGAAGCGCATCGGCCAGCGCGTGGCACGCTACACCGCCATCCTGGCGGCAGGCCTCAAGCAACTGGGCTTCACGCCGCTGCACGCCACCGCCTTCGACACCCTGACCATGGACCTGGGTAGTAGTGACGCCGCCCGCGCCGTGGTGCAGCGCGCGCTGGACGCCGGCGCCAATGTGCGCCTGCTGCGCGGCCAGTGCGTGGCCCTGTCGCTCGACGAAACCACCACGCGCGACGACCTGGCCCTGCTCTGGCGCACCTTCGCGCCCACGGCCACGCAACCCACGGTGGAGCAGCTCGCCGCCAGCGCGCCCGACCTCATTCCGGCCAGCCTGCGCCGCGCCAGCCGCTACCTCACGCACCCGGTGTTCAACACGCACCACAGCGAAACCGGCATGCTGCGCTACATCCGCCAGCTGTCCGACAAGGATCTGGCGCTCGACCGCACCATGATCCCGCTGGGCTCGTGCACCATGAAGCTCAACGCCACGAGCGAGATGATCCCGATCACCTGGCCCGAGTTCGCCAACGTGCACCCGTTCGCGCCGGCCGACCAGCTCGAAGGCTACCGCCTGCTCGACGAGCAACTGCGCGCCTGGCTGTGCCAGGCCACGGGCTACGCGGGCATCAGCCTGCAGCCCAACGCAGGCAGCCAGGGCGAATACGCCGGCCTGCTGGCCATCAAGGCCTACCACGCGGCCCAGGGCCACGCGCACCGCAACATCTGCCTGATCCCAAGCAGCGCGCACGGCACCAACCCCGCCAGCGCCCAGATGGTGGGCATGCAGGTGGTGGTGACCAAGTGCGACGAAAACGGCAACGTGGACATGGCCGACCTGCAGGCCAAGTGCGAACAGCACAGCCAGAACCTGGCCTGCGTGATGATCACCTACCCCAGCACGCATGGCGTGTTCGAGACGCAGGTCAAGGAGCTGTGCCAGCTCGTGCACAGCCATGGCGGCCGCGTGTACGTGGACGGCGCCAACATGAACGCCCTGGTGGGCGTGGCCGCCCCCGGCGAATTTGGCGGCGACGTGAGCCACCTGAACCTGCACAAGACCTTCTGCATCCCGCACGGCGGCGGCGGCCCCGGCGTCGGCCCCGTGTGCGTGGTGGCAGACCTCGTGCCCTACCTGCCCGGCCATGCCACGGCCGGTCAGTCCGCCACGGTGGGCGCCGTTTCTGCCGCGCCGCTGGGCAACGCCGCCGTGCTGCCGATCAGCTGGATGTACATCCGCATGATGGGCGCCGAGGGCCTGCAGGCCGCCACCGAGGTGGCCATCCTCAGCGCCAACTACATCAGCGCGCGCCTCAAGGACCACTACCCCACGCTGTACGCGTCAAGCAACGGCCATGTGGCGCACGAGTGCATCCTCGACCTGCGCCAACTCAAGGAGACCAGCGGCGTGATGGCCGAGGACGTGGCCAAGCGCCTGATCGACTACGGCTTCCACGCCCCCACCCTGAGCTTCCCCGTGGCCAACACGCTGATGGTCGAGCCCACCGAGAGCGAGACGCTGTTCGAGATCGACCGCTTCATCGACGCGATGATCGCCATCCGCGAGGAAATCCGCCAGGTGGAAACCGGCGCCTGGCCGCAGGACAACAACCCGCTGAAAAACGCACCGCACACGGCCGAGAGCCTGTTGGGCGCCGAATGGACCCGCCCCTACACCCGCGAGGCCGCCGCCTACCCCGTGGCCGCGCTGCGCCAGGCCAAGTACTGGTCCCCCGTGGGCCGCGTGGACAACGTGTACGGCGACCGCAACCTGTTCTGCAGCTGCGTGCCGGTGAGCGAGCTGGCGTAAAGCGCGCTGATGCAGCGCCGGGGTGGCGCTGCTTGATGAAAACAAAGGCCCGGTCACGGGCCTTTGTGCTTTACAGCGCATCGAGCGGGCTGAGCACCCCGCGCCCGCCCTTGTTGAGCACATGCGTGTAAACCATGGTGGTGCTCACATCGGCATGGCCCAGCAGCTCCTGCACCGTACGGATGTCGTAGCCCGCCTGCAGCAAATGCGTGGCAAAGGAATGGCGCAGCACATGCGGACTGACCGGCTTGTCGATCTGCGCCAGCCGGGCTGCCTCGCGCACCGCGCGCTGCACCGACTCCGGGTACACATGGTGGCGCCGCTCCAGCAAAGCGCCCGTCACCGCATCGGGGCGCGGATCAACGGAGCGCACCGGCGACGGAAACACCCATTGCCAGGCCCAGCTGCGATCTGCGTTGGCGTACTTCACCGCCAGTGCATGCGGCAAATGCACACGGCCAAAACCCGCCTCGATATCCTTTTCGTGCAGCGCCCGCGCCTTTTGCAATTGCTGCTGCAAAGGCTGGATCAGGTTTTCGGGCAGCACGGTGATGCGGTCTTTGTTGCCTTTGCCTTCGCGAATCACAATTTCGCGCCGGGCAAATTCCACATCCTTGACGCGCAGGCGCAGGGCTTCGAGCAAGCGCATACCCGTGCCATACAGCAACTGCGCAATCAGCCCGGTCGTGCCCTGCATGTGCAACAACAACGTACGCACCTCGGTGGCCGTCAGCACCACCGGCAGGCGCCTGGGCGCCTTCGCCTGCACCACACCGTCCAACCAAGGCAAATCCACACCCAGCACCTGTTTATACAGATACAAAATCGCAGCCTTGGCCTGGTTCTGGGTTGATGCAGACACCTGGCGCTGCACTGCCAGATGCGTCAAAAAAGCTTCCACCTCCACAGCGCCCATCTCTTGCGGATGGCGCTTGCCGTGAAACAGGATAAAGCGCCGCGCCCAATCGACATAAGCCGTCTCGGTGCGAATGCTGTAATGGCGCGTGCGCAGATGATCACGCAAACGATCCAGCAGCTTGGGCGCTGGCGCGATCCCCGACGCGGCAGGTGCAGCGGGTGCAGCGGGTGCAGCGGGTGCAGCGGGTGCAGGATAATCTGAAGACGATGTCATCCGGAAAATTTTAGGTTTGCCTAAACATCATCATCTCGGTACTATCCCTGTGTACCAATCGATACATCTTGTTTTGGCAGACCAACTTGCTTACGATGGCTATCGTCTAATTCTAGTTAGTCCCATCAGACGCTCTATGCGCGCAGCCATGCATTCCAGCGCTTCGCCCCGTTCGCAGGGCTTTCAAGCCTTTTTGGCGTCCAGCGCTTGTGCAGCAAGCGCGGGCAGCTATCGTTCTTGCAGCGCTGCGCCGCTTCGGTGGCCCAGCGCTTTTGCGTGGGCTGCGCCCCTCTCCAAGGCTGGGCGCCCCTTCTTGGCCTTCGGGTCTAACTCTGCGTATATGGACTCCCCCACAACAGCAAGAGCCTGACCGATTGGGGACCAAGGGGTAAAGAACC
>NZ_JAKVIJ010000015.1:0-76662 GCF_022760965.1 Simplicispira sedimenti | reverse complement strand
CGGGATCGAACCGCTGACCTCTTGCATGCCATGCAAGCGCTCTCCCAGCTGAGCTATACCCCCCCTGCATCGGCCTTTGCTATTCACTCTTGCCGTTGCCATCAGAGCCTCAAATTATAGACTGATTTTTAGCGACTTTTCAATCTCGCGACAACTTTTTCGCGTCCCATGAGTTCAAGCACTGCATCGACCGATGGCGTCTGTGCCGTACCCACGACCAGAACGCGTGCAGGCATGGCCAGTTGGGGCATCTTCAGGCCGTGCGCAGCCAGCACTTGCTTGAGTGCGGCACCGATGGATGCCTTGTCCCACGCACAGGTGGCCAGCGCTTCGGCCAGGGCGTCCAGTGCGGGCCCAATGGCGGGCGTGACGTGCTGCGCACGTTCAGCCTCCTGGGGCGTGACCTCGGCGTAGAACACACGAACCCAGTCAGCCAAGGCCACCAGGGTGTCGCAGCGGTCTTTGAACAGTTCGCACAGTGGTAGCAAGCGACCGTCGGTCAGATCGGTGGCTGCAATGCCACGCTGCACCAGGAACGGCTGCACCAGCGTTGCCAGCACATCACCAGACAAGGCCTTGAGATGCTGGGCATTGACCCAGCGCAGCTTGGCCTCGTCAAACTGCGCGGCGCTGCGGCCCAAGTGGTCCAGGTCGAACCACGCGAGGAATTGCGCACGCGAAAAGATCTCATCGTCACCATGGCTCCAGCCCAGGCGGGCCAGGTAGTTGACCATGGCGTCGGGCAGGAAGCCTGCGTCGCGGTACCAGGTCACGGGCTTGGCGCCGTGGCGCTTGCTCATCTTCTCGCCCTGCTCGTTGAGCACGGTGGGCAGGTGGGCGTACACCGGCGGTTCCTTGCCCAGGGCACGGAAAATGTGGATTTGTCGCGGCGTGTTGTTGACATGGTCGTCGCCCCGGATCACGTGGGTGATGTCCATGTCGATGTCGTCCACCACCACACAGAAGTTATAGGTAGGCGTGCCGTCGGGCCGCGCGATGACGAGGTCGTCCAGTTCGTCGTTGCTGAACTCGACACGGCCTTTGACCTTGTCGTCCCAAGCCACGGTGCCGCCCTGGGGCGTCTTGAAGCGCAGCACGGGCTGCACACCCTCCGGGATGGGCGGAAGTTGCTTGTCGGGCTCGGGCCGCCAGGTGCCGTCGTAGCGGGGCTTTTCCTTGGCGGCCATCTGGCGCTCGCGCAGCGCGTCCAGCTCGGCCACGCTCATGTAGCACGGATAGACATGGCCACTGGCCTGCAACTGGGCCAGCACCTGCTTGTAGCGGTCCATGCGCTGCATTTGGTAGAAGGGGCCTTCGTCCGGTTCCATACCCAGCCACTGCATGCCCTCCAGAATCACATCCACAGCCGCCTGGGTGGAGCGCTCCTGGTCGGTGTCCTCGATGCGCAGGATGAAGTCGCCCTGGCTCGCTCTTGCAAAGGCCCAGGGGTACAGCGCGGAGCGGATGTTGCCCAGGTGGATGAAGCCCGTGGGCGATGGGGCAAAGCGGGTGCGCACGCGGGCTGCGTGCGAAGGGTTCGGTGCTGCGGTCATGACAGGGTGTCCAGGCCTCGTGCGAGGTCGTTCTTGAGATCGTCGATGTGTTCCAGGCCCACGGCCACGCGGATCAGGCCCTGGCCGATGCCTGCGGCCTGGCGCTGCGCTTCGGTGAGGCGCCCGTGGGACGTGCTGGCCGGATGGGTGATGGTGGTTTTGGTGTCGCCCAGGTTGGCGGTGATGCTGCACACGCGGGTGCTGTCGATCACATGGAAGGCGCGTGCGCGCCCCTCTTGCGGCCCGTTGGCCCGCACATCGAACGACAGCACGGCACCACCCACACCCGACTGCTGGCGCATCGCCAGAGCATGCTGCGGGTGCGAGGTCAGACCGGGGTAATAAACCCGCGCCACCTGCGGTTGGGCTTCGAGCCACTGCGCCAGCGCCAGGGCATTGGCGCTCTGGGCTTCCATGCGGATGCGCAGGGTTTCCATGCCCTTGAGCACCACCCAGGCATTGAAGGGCGAAAGGTTGACGCCTGCGCTGCGGATCAGCGGCGCGAGCTTGTCGTCGATGATGGAACGCGGGCCGCAGACGGCGCCCGCCATCACCCTGCCCTGGCCGTCCAGGAACTTGGTGCCCGAGTGGATGACCAGATCGGCCCCCAGCATGGCAGGCCGCTGCAACGCGGGGGAGGCAAAGCAGTTGTCCACGGCCAGCAGCACGCCCGCATCGTGGGCAATCGCGGCCAGCTCGGCGATGTCGCACAGGTCGGTCAGCGGGTTGGTGGGCGTCTCGGCAAACAGCAGCTGGGTGTTGGGGCGCAGGGCTGCCTTCCAGGCGCTGCTGTCGGTCTGCGGCACAAAGCTGGATTCCACGCCGAAACGCGCCAACTCCCCACCAATGAGCTTGATGGTGGAGCCAAACATGGACTGCGAGCACACCACATGGTCCCCGGCCTTGAGCAAGCCCAGGCACATCAGCAAGATGGCCGACATGCCGCTGGCCGTGCCGATGGCCGACTCCGTGCCCTCCAGTGCTGCCAGGCGCTGTTCAAAGCTGGTGACGGTGGGGTTGGAGGTGCGGGTGTAGGTGTAGCCGTCCTCCTCGCCCGCAAAGCGGCGCGCGGCGGTTTCGGCATCGGGCTGGACGAAGCTGCTGGTCAGGTACAGCGCCTCGGAATGTTCACCATAGACGCTGCGCGGCAGCGCCTGGCGCACCGCCAGGGTGTCGGGGTGCAGGTCTTGTGGCTGGGCTGGGTTCATGCGGAAAAGCCTTGTGGGGAACCGGGCGCACCCTAAGAAGGCACGCCCGGTCCGTTGTCAATGTTCGGAAGCATTGGGCAGGGCCAGGCGCGAGGTGTCCTCTTCGCCCTCCTGCGCCTGTTGGGCACGGCCTTCGTTGAGCTGCTGGATCTGCTCAGGGCTCACGTCCCCGGTCACGTACACGCCGTCAAAGCAGGATGCATCAAAGCCCGAGAGACGTGGGTTGAGTACGCCGATGGCCTTTTTCATGGCCTCGACATCCTGGTAAATCAGGGCGTCGCAGCCAATGATCTGGCGCACTTCGTCGAGCGTGCGGCCATGGGCCACCAGTTCACTGCTGGTAGGCATGTCGATGCCATAGACGTTGGGGTAGCGCACCGGGGGGGCGGCACTGGCCATGTACACCTTGCGCGCCCCAGCCTCGCGCGCCATCTGCACGATCTCGCGGCTGGTGGTGCCGCGCACGATGGAGTCGTCCACCAGCAGCACGTTGCGGCCCTTGAATTCGCTGCCGATGACGTTGAGCTTCTGGCGCACCGACTTCTTGCGCACCGCCTGCCCCGGCATGATGAAAGTGCGGCCCACATAGCGGTTTTTGACAAAACCCTCACGATAGGGAATGCCCAGCAACTGCGCCAGTTGCATGGCGCTGGGGCGGCTCGATTCCGGAATGGGGATGACCACGTCGATTTCGTTCGGCGGCACGGTGGAGATCACGCGCTTGGCCAGCGTCTCGCCCAGGTTCAGACGCGCCTGGTACACCGAGATGCCATCGAGCACCGAGTCAGGACGTGCCAGGTACACAAACTCAAAAATGCACGGATGCAGGCTGGGCTGCTGCGCACATTGGCGCGCGTGGACCTGGCCGTCGAGCGTGATGAACAGTGCCTCGCCCGGCTCCACGTTGCGCTCGAACTGGTGCCCCGTGCCCTCCAGCGCCACAGACTCACTGGCCACCATCCAGGTGCCATCGCCGCTGCGCCCCATGGCCAGGGGACGGATGCCGTAGGGGTCACGAAAGGCCACCATGCCATGGCCTGCGATCAGGGCGATCACGGCATACGAGCCCCGGATGCGCTTGTGCACCGCCTGCACGGCCGCAAACACATCGTCGGGCTGCAAGGGCACGCCACGGCTGGCCATTTCCAGTTCGTGGGCAAACACGTTGAGCAGCACTTCCGAGTCGCTCTCGGTGTTGGTGTGGCGGTGGTCGATGCTGAACAGCTCGGCGCGCAGGGCCTGGGCGTTGGTCAGGTTGCCGTTGTGCACCATGACGATGCCAAAGGGCGCGTTCACATAGAACGGCTGCGCTTCCTCTTCGCTGAAAGCGTTGCCCGCCGTGGGATAGCGTACCTGCCCCAGGCCCGCGTTGCCCGGCAGAGCCCGCATGTTGCGGGTGCGGAACACGTCACGCACCATGCCCTTGGCCTTGTGCATGAAGAACTTGCGGTCCAGCTGCGTGGCAATGCCAGCCGCATCCTGTCCGCGGTGCTGCAGGAGCAGCAGAGCGTCATAGATCAACTGGTTGACGGGGGACGTGCTGATCACGCCGACGATTCCACACATAGTTGCCTTCCATCCCAAAAAATCCGCATCACGCGGGCAAATGCCTGCCCAGCTCCTGCGGCAACAGCGGCTTGAGTTCCTTGACCCAATCCGACAGCAGCGCCGCGCTGCGCGCCTCCTGCCACCAGGGCGCCTGGTCCAGTCCGGTCAACCCGGCCATGACCACCAACACCAGCAGGATCAATACCCCACGCAACACACCAAATACGGCACCCAGCGTCCGGTCCACCGGACGCAGGCCGATGGCCTCGACGAGCTTCTTGCCCAACCAGGCCAAGAATCCGCAGGCAAACACCGTGACGATGAACACCAGTATGAACCCGGCGGCATAGCGCACGGTTTCCTGTGCCTCGTCAATGGGCAGCAGGGCCGCCGCATCCTGGGCAAACCACTGCGCCACCACAAAGGCCACGACCCAACCTGCCAGCGACAATAACTCGTACACCAGCCCGCGCCAGGCACCCATCAGCATGGATGCCAGCAACAGGGCCACAAAAATCCAGTCCAGGGCCGCCATGCGCGCGTCACAACTGCAGGATGGACACCGGCAGGTTCAGCGCCTTGATCTTTGCAGCAGCCTTGTCGGCCTCGGCACGGCCCTGGAACGGCCCCACGCGAACCCGGATGCGCTTGCCGTCGGCCGTCTCCACCACCTGGGTGTAGGTCTTGATGCCCGCACGCTCTAGTTTGAGGCGCACCTCGCGGGCCTTGTCAGCCTCGGCGTAGGCACCGATCTGGGCGATGAAACGCCCCTCGTCGGCTGCGGTGGGCTTGGCGGGTACGCTGCGCCCCTCCAGCAGCGCGCGGGCGCGCTCGGCCTCATCGGTCGCGCTCGGACGCGCGGGCTCAGCCACCCTGGGTTGCGCAGGCTGTGGCGGTGCTACTTCAGGCTTGCGCGCCGGTGCCGATGCGGGCTGGAAAGCAGGTGTCGCCACAGTCCGCGCTGGCGTGGACGCCGGTGCGGCAGCAGTCGCAGGTGCAGGTGCGGACGCCGCTTCTGGTGCGCGGGCAGGCGCCGCCGCAGGTGCTGCACTGGCAGGGGCAGCCGCCGCCTCCTGGGCCGAACCACCCTGCGCCGACGGTGCGACCAAGGGCGCGACCCGATTGCGGTCCGGGATTTCGATGGGAATATCGACGGGAATCGGCCTTGGCTGGCTATCGAACAGCAGCGGAAAGCCCACCACGCCCAGCAAGACCAGCACGGCCGCACCGATCAACCGGTGCCTGGCCCGGCGACGCATGGTTTCGATGCTCTCTGCGGGCGCGGCCCGGGAGGATCGGGCCGGTTTGGCCTTGACTTCCTGCCCCTTCTGGCCGGGCCACCGAAACTTGAAAAACGCCATGAGCTTTAGAACTTGTCCGTAAATTATTTGGTGCAGCGCAGCGCTCTTTTCGGGATGGGATGCAAGGCGCGGTGCGCAGCCCATAGCCCCGCTATGGGCAAGCGCCGCAACGCCGCAGACCGCCCGAAAAGAGCACTGCCCTTCGGGTTGGGGCGAAATCGGGCGATTTCGCGCCCTTGCCGCTTGCATGGGCCGCCAGCCCATGCGGCGCGCCAAGACCTCGAACTCATACCGATCGCGCTCCAACGTGGCATCAAATAATTTACGGACAAGTTCTTAGAACGCAGTGTCAGGCCAAGTGCTTGGCCTGCAATCGGGGCATGCCGTCCAGCAGCACCCCACCCACCGTGTAGAAGGAGCCAAAGACCACGATTCTATCAGCGGGGTCTGCCTGGACGAGCGCCGCCTGCAGTGCGTCTGCCGGGTTGGCATGGGTGCTGCAATGCACTTCGCGGCGGCCGCCGGCCACCATTTGCAAAGCATTCCACTTTTGCTGCAAGGCCGCCGCAGATTCGGCCCGGGGCGTGGGCAGGTCGCAGAAGTACCAACGGTCCACGATGGGGCCGATACGCGCCAGCATGGGAGCCAGGTCTTTGTCTGCCATGGCGCCGAACACCGCATGCGTGGTCGGGAAAAAACCCATGGCGTCCAGGTTGGCCGTCAATGCCGCCACCGAGTGGGGGTTGTGCGCTACATCCAGCACCAGTACCGGCTGCCCGGGGAACACCTGGAAGCGCCCAGGCAGTTCCACCACCGCCAGGCCATTGCGAACGGCCTGCGCCGTGATGGGCAGACGATCGCGCAGGGCCTCCAGTGCAGCGAGCGCCCCCGATGCATTGATCAACTGGTTGGCCCCCCGCAGCGCTGGATAGGCCATGCCCGAATAGCGCCGCCCCCGGCCGGCCCAGCCCCACTGCTGCTTGTCGCCCGAAAAATTGAAGTCCTGCCCAAACCGCCAGAGATCGGCACCGATTTCCCGTGCGTGGTCAATCACGCTTTGGGGCGGCATGGGGTCGCTGACCACCACCGGCCGACCCGTGCGCATGATGCCGGCCTTCTCGCGCCCGATGCTCTCGCGATCCGGCCCCAGGTATTCCACGTGGTCGATGTCGATGCTGGTGATGACCGCGCAATCCGGGTCCACCACATTGGTCGCATCCAGCCGCCCGCCCAGGCCCACTTCCAGAATGGCCACATCCAGCAGACTGTGGCTCATCAGGCGCAGGATGGCCAGCGTGGTGAACTCGAAATAGGTCAAGGCCACCTCGTCACCCCCCTGGGTGCGGGCACGCTCCACGGCCTCGAAGTGTTCCAGCAGACCATCAGCCGTCACGATGTCGCCATGGATGCGGCAACGCTCCTGGAAATGCACCAGGTGCGGAGACGAATAGACGCCAGTGCGGTAACCGGCCTGCAAGGCCACGGCTTCGATCATGGCGCAGGTCGAGCCCTTGCCATTGGTGCCCGCCACGGTGATGACCGGGCAATCAAAACGCAGCGCCATGCGGCGCGCCACCTCGCCCACGCGCTGCAGGCCGAGGTCTATGGAGTGGGGGTGCAGGCGCTCACAGTGGGCCAGCCAGCCTTCGAGGGTATGGATCTTGGTGTGCATACAGCCTGGGATTGTCGCCCAGCCCGAAGCTGGAGCATGATGGAGCCATGAAAATCACCCTTTTTGGCATTCCGAACTGCGACACGGTCAAGAAGGCCCGCGCCTGGCTGACGGCCCAGGGCCTGGACTACCAATTCCGCAACTTCGCAACACAAGGCGTCCCCGCCGAACACCTGCAGCGCTGGGTGGCGCACTGCGGCTGGGAGACGGTGCTCAACCGTCGCGGCACCACCTGGCGCAAGCTGAGCGCCGAGGAGCAAGCCAGCGCAAAAGACGCCGCCAGCGCCCAGGTGCTGATGCAGCAGCACCCCAGTCTCATCAAACGCCCGGTGGTGGAGTGGCCGCTGGCCCAAGGGCCGCTGATCACGGTGGGATGGGACGCCCAGGCATGGGCCCAACACGCCAGCGCAATGCAAAACGTCTGAAACCGCACAGTTTCTTACGTATCTTTACCTGGAAACTGCCCGTCCGATACCTTGCACCGATAAACTTTTCTACAGTCTGGCGCGTTATGGAGTCGGACCCGTTTCCCTGGAGAACCCCATGAAAAAAGCCATCGCCTTCACCGTTTTGGCGGCCACCGCCACACTGGCCAGCGCACAGGAACAAGCCCGCGTGCTCTCGGCCACCCCCATCGTGCAGCAGGTCGCCATCCCGCGCCAGGTGTGCACCAACGAGACGGTGTACACCGGCCAGCGCACCACCGGAGGCGGCGCAGTGCTCGGCGCCATCGCGGGCGGCGCCGCTGGCAACGCCGTGGGCAAGGGCAGCGGCCGCGCAGCAGCCACGGCCATTGGCGTGATCGGTGGCGCCGTGCTGGGCAACCACATCGAGGGCCAGGGCCGCCCCCAGTATGAGAACGTACAGCGCTGCGGCACCGAAACCTATTATGAAAACCGCACCGTGGGCTACAACGTGGTGTACGAGTATGCAGGCCGCCAGTATTCCACCCAGACCGCCACCGATCCTGGGCGCTACATCACCGTACAGGTGCAGCCCACGAGCCAGCCCGCCCCCTACGGCCAAAGTGGCTATGTGCAGCCAGGCGTCGTCAGCTCGCCTTACACCAGCTATCCCCAGCCTGGCGTGACGGTCATTGAGTACGGATACGAAAACGACCCCTACCGACCTCGCCATCCCCACTACCCGCCGCACAATCACTACAACAACAATCCCTACGATCGCTGATCCATCCAGCTTCGTTTTCTCCGAGGGCCAGGCAGGGCCCTCTTTTTTTGCCAAGGTGCTGTGGGCTGTGGCCTGGGCCGGACAAACCGACCTGGAATACATCCGGGTCACGGCGGTCAAAGCTGTCACCTAGAATGCAGGGTTTGTCCCCGTTCCAGCAAAGAACTCCCATGACCACCGAAAAAATCGACGGCGTCAGCGTCACCACCAAGGCCAATGTGTACTTTGACGGCAAATGCGTGAGCCACGGCATCACCTTTCCCGATGGCACCAAAAAGTCGGTTGGCGTCGTGCTGCCCGCCACGCTGACGTTCAACACCGGTGCACCTGAAATCATGGAATGCGTGGCGGGCGCTTGCGAGTACAAGCTCGCGGGCAGCGATGCCTGGGTCCAGTCCAGCGCGGGCGACAAGTTCAGCGTGCCCGGCAATTCCAGCTTCGACATCCGCGTGACCGAGGCCTACCACTACATCTGCCATTTCGGCTGAAACACTACCGAACCGGATTCCTGCACATGGCAACCATCCTCCAAAATCTTCCCGTCGGCCAAAAGGTCGGCATCGCCTTCTCCGGCGGCCTCGATACCAGCGCCGCACTGCGCTGGATGAAGAACAAGGGCGCCCTGCCCTACGCCTACACGGCCAACCTGGGCCAGCCCGACGAGCCCGACTACGACGCCATCCCGCGCAAGGCCATGGAATACGGCGCCGAGCAGGCGCGCCTGATCGACTGCCGCACGCAACTGGCCCATGAAGGCATTGCCGCACTGCAGGCCGGCGCCTTCCACATCAGCACCGCCGGCGTGACCTACTTCAACACCACGCCGCTGGGCCGCGCCGTCACCGGCACCATGCTGGTGTCGGCCATGAAGGAGGACGACGTCCACATCTGGGGCGACGGCTCGACCTTCAAGGGCAACGACATCGAGCGCTTCTACCGCTACGGCCTGCTGACCAACCCCTCTCTGCGCATCTACAAGCCCTGGCTGGACCAGCAGTTCATCGACGAGCTGGGCGGCCGCGCCGAGATGTCGGCCTTCATGACCAAGGAAGGCTTCGGCTACAAGATGAGTGCCGAGAAGGCCTACAGCACCGACAGCAACATGCTGGGCGCCACGCACGAAGCCAAGGATCTGGAGTTTCTCAACAGCGGCATCCGCATCGTCAACCCCATCATGGGCGTGGCGTTCTGGAAGCCCGAGGTGGAAGTCAAGGCCGAGGAAGTGTCCGTGACCTTCAACGAAGGCCAGCCCGTGGCCCTCAACGGCAAGGAGTTGAACGACCCCGTCGAGCTGATCCTCGAAGCCAACCGCATCGGCGGCCGCCATGGCCTGGGCATGAGCGACCAGATCGAGAACCGCATCATCGAGGCCAAGAGCCGCGGCATCTACGAGGCCCCCGGCCTGGCGCTGCTGCACATCGCCTACGAGCGCCTGGTGACCGGCATCCACAACGAGGACACCATCGAGCAGTACCGCATGAACGGCCTCAAGCTCGGCCGCCTGCTGTACCAGGGCCGCTGGTTCGACCCGCAAGCCATCATGCTGCGCGAAACTGCCCAGCGCTGGGTGGCGCGCGCCATCACCGGCACCGTGACGCTGGAGCTGCGCCGTGGCAACGACTACTCGCTGCTCAACACCGAGTCGCCCAACCTGACCTACGCGCCCGAGCGTCTGTCGATGGAGAAGGTGGAAGACGCGCCCTTCTCGCCCGCCGACCGCATCGGCCAGCTCACCATGCGCAACCTCGACATCGTGGACACGCGCGACAAGCTCATGACCTACGCCAAGTCCGGCCTGCTGACGCTGGGCCAGGGCTCGCCGCTGCCGCAACTGGGTAATGACGACAAGTAAGCCCTGCACCCCGCGCACCCATGAAAAAAACCGCCTTCGGGCGGTTTTTTTCATGGTCTTTTTGGCATTCAACGCTTATCCAGCAAGCGTTAGTAGCTATTAAATTTATAGCATCACAAAACCACCGGCTCTGGCTCCAGCCGGATGCCAAAGCGCTCATAGACGCTGGTCTGGATGGCGCGGGCCAGGGTCATGACCTCGCCGCCGGTCACACTGTCGGCGCCCTGCCCCCGGTTGACCAGCACCAGCGCCTGCTTTTCATACACACCGGCCTTGCCCACGGTTTTGCCCTTCCAGCCGCAGGCGTCAATCAGCCAGCCCGCCGCTAGTTTGATGCTGCCGTCGGGCATGGGGTAGTGCACGATCTTGGGATCGCGCGCGATGATGTCCTGGCACTGCTCGGGGGTGACGGTGGGGTTCTTGAAAAAGCTCCCGGCGTTGCCCAGTACGGCCGGGTCGGGCAGCTTGGCACTGCGGATGGCGCACACCCAGTCAAAAATCTGCTGCGCCGTGGGTTCGGCAATGCCCGTCTCCTGCCGTTTGCGCTCCAGGTCCAGGTAGCCCAGCTCGGGGCGCCAGGCGCGCGGCAGGCGCAGACGCACGTGGGTGATGACGGCCCGCCCCGCCAACCCCATGCCACGCGGCAGTTGCTCGCCGCTGCCCGGCTGGGCCGGGGGGTGCTTGAAAACCGAATCGCGGTAGCCAAAGGCGCACTGCGCGGCATCGAGCGTGAAGGTCTGGCCCGTGGCCAGATCGAAGGCGGTCAGGGAATCAAAGCGGTCCTGCAGCTCCACCCCGTAAGCGCCGATGTTCTGCACCGGGGCGGCGCCCACCGTGCCGGGAATCAGCGCCAGGTTCTCCAGCCCCGGCCAACCCTGCTGCAAGGTCCAGGCCACCGTGCCATGCCAGGGCTCGCCCGCCGCCACTTCCACCACCCAGGCGTCGGGGGTTTCCTGCACCAGGCGGCGCCCACGCAGCTCCATCTTCAGCACCGTGGTTTTCACATCGCCCGTGAGCACCACATTGCTGCCCCCGCCCAGCACAAACACCGCCTCGCCCGCCCGCACGGCGGTGTGGTGCCAATCCACCAGATCCTGCAGGCTGCGCACGCGCACCAGGGTTTCGGCACGGGCCACGATGCCAAAGCTGTTGTAGGGCTGTAAAGAGACGTTTTTCTCGACTAACATTGCCTCCATTGTCGCACCCGCCTTTGCAGGCGGTGCTGCGTTGACTTTTCCTATTGCTGTTCTGCCATGCCGTCTTTTGATACCGTTTGTGAAGCCGATTTTGTCGAAGTGAAGAATGCCGTGGAGAACGCGGCCAAGGAGATCGGCACGCGTTTTGACTTCAAGGGCACGTCTGCCGCCGTCGAGCTCAAGGACAAGGAGATCACACTCTTTGGCGATGCCGAGTTCCAACTCACCCAGGTCGAGGATCTGCTGCGCAACAAGCTCACCAAGCGCAACGTGGATGTGCGCTTTCTCGACATCGGCAAGCCCCAGAAAGTTGGCGGCGACAAGGTCAAGCAGGTGGTCAAGGTGCGCAACGGCATCGACAGTGAGCTGGCCAAGAAGATCCAGCGTCTCGTCAAGGACAGCAAGATCAAGGTGCAGGCCGCCATCCAGGACGAAAAGGTGCGCGTCACCGGCGCCAAGCGCGACGACCTGCAGGCCGTGATGGCGCTGATCCGCAAGGAAATCGCCGACATGCCGCTGTCGTTCAACAACTTCCGCGACTGACAGCGCACCACCCCGGGAGCCCCTCCATGCCGCAGCGCCCTTCTCTTGTTCGGTCTGCCCTGCTGCTGGGGCTGGGCCTGTGGTGCAGTGCTGCGGCCCAGGCGGCCCCGGCCGTCTCGCTGGCTGGGGTGCTGGGCGGCAAGGCCCTGCTCGTGGTCGATGGAGCGCCGCCCAAGGGCGTGGCACCGGGCCAGACCCACCAGGGGGTGAAGGTGGTGTCGGTCAGCCGCGATGCCGTGGTCGTCGATATCAACGGCGCCAGCAGCACCTTGCGGCTGGGCGAGTCGCCGGTGAACGTAGGCGGCTCCGGCGCGGGCCGCCGCATCGTGCTCAAGGGCGACAGCCGGGGGCATTTCGTCAACCAGGGCATGATCAACGGGCGCATCATGCAGTTCATGGTGGATACCGGTGCCACCACCGTGTCCATCGGCCGCCCGGACGCCGAACGCATGGGTCTCAAATACCAGGGCGGCCAGGTGGTGAACATGAACACCGCCAACGGCGTGACCCAGGGCTGGCGCATGCGGCTGGACTCGGTCCGCATCGGCGATGTGGAAGTGCTCAACGTCGATGCCATCATCACCCCGCAGGCCATGCCCTACGTGCTGCTGGGCAACAGTTTTCTGGGCCAGTTCCAGATGACACGCACGAACGACCAAATGGTGCTGGAAAAGCGCTGATGCCTACCTCTGCCCCCCTGCGCCCCACCCACGACGACGAGTACGAGGACCTGCTCGGGCTTTGGGGCGATCTGGAGTCGGGCCTGTCGGTGCTGCTCTCGCGCCCGCAGAACGTGGTGGACTTTGGCGCCAAGGTGCGCCAGTTCGACCAATGGCTGCAAGACCTGGTGGCGCACGACATCGACAGTGCGCTGTACCTGATGTTCCAGCTCGCGGCCACGTCCACCGTGGGCTACAGCACATCGCATGCACTGGTGTGCGGCACGCTGTGCCACATCATGGCGCGCGAGTTCGGGCTGCCCGTGACCGAGCGCAACGCGCTGGTGCGCGCGGCGCTGACCATGAACATCGCCATGACCCGCCTGCAGGACGAACTGGCCGCGCAGCGCGAGCAGCCCAGCCCAGCGCAAAAAGAGGCCATCAACGCGCACCCGCACCGATCACAGGATCTGTTGGTGCAACTGAACATCACCAACGGCCTGTGGCTGGACCTGGTTGGCCAGCACCATGAGCGGGTATCCGAGCGCGACCCCCTGCACAGCCTGAGCGAGGTGGACCGGCTGACGCGCATCCTGGGCACCATCGACCGCTATGCCGCCATGATCAGCCCGCGCAAGTCCCGCCCAGGGCGCAGCGCCACCGACTCGGTGCGCGCATTGGTGGAAATGGACCAGCGCGACGAGGTCGGCCTGGTGTTGGTGCGTACCGTGGGCCTGTGCCCACCAGGCTCCTTCGTACGCCTGGACAACGGCGACATTGCCGTGGTACTGCGCCGCAGCGCCAAGCCCAACCTGCCCCTGGTGGCCAGCATCGTGGATCGCGGTGGCAAGCTGCTGACCGAACCCCGGCTGCACCAGACGATGGAAGGCAAGCCCCGCATCCAGTCGGCCCTGGCACGCAACGCGGTGACCGTGGAACTGAACCACCGCACCATGGTGCGCCTGGGTCTCTTTGCCGCCATGCCCGAACTAACGACCCAGCCCGCTGCGCTGTAACCCAGCGCTTCACTCAGTTCAGGTGCCCCCAGTAAATCAAGGCATCGCGCCCCTGTACCGACAGATCGACCTGGGCCCCCACAGGCAGCAATACTTTGGTAGGCACATGGCCATAGGGCAGGCCCGTGAGCACCTGAATGCTCAACTGGCTGCGCAGCCAGTCCACCACGGTCTGCAGCTTGAAGCCCTTGTCGTGCGGCGCCAGCCGGTAGTTGCTGAACTGGCCCAGCACCAGCGCCTTTTGCCGCGCCAGCACACCGGCATGCAGCAGTTGCGTGAGCATGCGCTCCACCCTGTAGGGGTGCTCGTTCACGTCCTCGACAAACAGAATGCCACCGTCCACCTGCGGAAAGTACGGCGTACCCACCAGCGCGCACAGCACGGCCAGGTTGCCCCCCCACAGGGTGCTCGATGCAACCTCGAACTCGGGCAGCGGCGCTTCGGGCGTACCTGCGGCCCGCCGCTCCTTGGGCATGCGCCAGCCAGCGCCCTCGCCGTGGCCGGTGAGCAGGTCGTCAAAACAGGCTTCCATGATGTCGTCAGGCCCCTCCTGCACGCCAAAGTCGGCGCCCAGCGCGGGGCCGGCCCAGGTCAGGGCGCCGGCCTGCGCCAGCACGGCACACTGCAGCGCGGTGAAGTCGCTGACGCCCACAAACTGCGTGCCCTTGTCCACCGCCCGTGCCACGGCAGCACAGTCGATGCCCGGCAGGATGCGCGTGAGGCCATAGCCTCCGCGTGAGATCAGCGCCACATCGGCGCCGCTGGCGGCTGCCCGGTGGATGGCGGCCAGGCGCGTGGCATCGTCGCCCGCAAAGCGGGTGTGCTGTGCCAGGGCGTCGGGGTCGATCTCCACCTCATGCCCCAGTGCCTGCAGGCGTTTGACACCCCGACGAAAGGCCGCCTTGTCGCGCACGGCGCTGGAAGGCGAATAGATGTAGATGTGCTTGGGGCCGTGGTCGTGGCCGCAGCCACAGGCGGCATGTTCGTGGTCGGAAGACAAGGCGTTCGGGCCCTGCGCGGGCCCGCTCCGTGGATGCTCAAAGGCGGAAGTATTCCACAGCCTGCTGGGCAATCGACGCGCCGTGCTCCTGCACGAAATGGCCTGCCTGCGGCAGCACCACCAGTTCGGGCGCGCCGCGCACGGTGTGTTGCAGGCGCTGCATCACCGGCACGCCCAGCACAGGGTCGCGTGCACCGGCAACAAACAGGCTGCGGCCAGCCCAGGTGTTCTGCCAGAAATCGCGCGCAGCCTGGGAGAGCGCTGCGCCCGGCGCCTGGGGGTGATCAGGCACGAGGCGGGGGAAGGCACGCAACGCAGCGCGGTGGCCCGCGTCGGGGAACGGCGCATCGTAGGCAGCGCACTCGGCTGCACCCAGGTGCGGGTTGCCACGCGCCAGCAAGCGGCCCACGCCGAACAAGGGCTTGTCGGCGCACATGGCGCGCCAATCCAGAAAGCCCTGCGAAAGCGGCTCCTCGCCTGTGGCCAGCAGTGTGTTCATGGCCAGCAGGCCGACAAAGCGCTCAGGCATCTCCATGGGCAGCGTCAGGCCCAGGATGCCACCCCAATCCTGCACCACCAACACCACGTTGTGCAGGTCCAGCCGCTGCACCAGCTCCAGCAGCACCTGGCGGTGCCCGTCAAAGCTGTGGGCACGTTCCTTCTTGGGCTTGTCGCTCTTGCCAAAGCCGATCAGGTCGGGGGCAACGACGCGGTGGCCGGCCTGCACAAAGACCGGCAGCATGTGCCGGTACAGGTAGCTCCAGGCCGGGTTGCCGTGCAGGCACAGCCAGGTGATGGGCGCATCGCGCGGGCCTTCGTCGAGGTAGTGCAGGCGCCAACCCGCCAGCGCGGGCAGGTCGCTCACGTAGTGTGGTGCCCAGGGGTAGCCGGGCAGGTCAGCAAAGCGCGCCTCGGGCGTGCGCAGCGCATCGTCGCGCAGTGGGTGGGCGGCCAGCGCCTGGCTGCGCTGTTGCTGGCGGCGGGCGCGGAAGAACTGGGCCAGCAGCGCCCCGCATTCCTGCGCCAGCACCCCGCCCTGCACCTGGGTGTGGTGGTTGAGCAAGGGCTGGGCAAACAGATCCACCACCGATCCGGCCGCGCCGGTCTTGGGGTCTGCTGCGCCGTACACCACGCGCGGCAGCCGCGCGTGCAGGAGCGCACCGCTGCACATGGCACAGGGCTCCAGCGTCACATAGAGCGTGCAGTCCTCCAGCCGGTAGTTACCCAACTGCTGCGCCGCCGCCCGCAGAGCGACGATTTCCGCGTGGGCTGTGGGGTCGTGCCCTGCCACCGGGGCGTTGCGGCCAGTGGCAATCAGCTGGTCGCCACGCACCAGCACAGCGCCCACAGGCACCTCGCCTGCTTGCGCTGCAGCTTGCGCCTGCGCCAGAGCCAGGCGCATCCAGTGCTCATCTTGCACAAGGTTCATTGCTATTATTTTGATAGCTACTTGCGCCTATTTTATAAGCGCTAGAAGCCGATTTCTTCAATATTCGACCGAAGCTGGGCGTGCCTGCTGCATGGCCTGGTCGAGCGCCTTGCGGTACTGCTCCTGCACCTGCTGGGCCTGCGCAGGGGTGGTCACCGTGGTGGGCATGTCCGGCAGCGGCGCCACGGGTGCCACGGCGGGAGGCGGCAGGGTTTTGCGCGTGAGCAGTGCCACCACGGCCAGCACCACCAGCAACGAAATGAGCCCCAGGGCTGCTCGCATGTCACTCCTCCTGTGCGGGCACCATGCCCAGCGTTTCCATCCATTGCGCCAAAGCCTGCGCATCCGGCCCACCCTGGCGGTAGGCGGCATGCAGGGCGGCGTGCGACTCCTTGTGGTGCTGGTTGAGCTTGAGCTTGCATTGCAACCCGGTCACATGCAGTTCAAAGGCCACGATGCCCGCCATCATCTTGTGTGCAAACGCCTCTCCCAGGGCACGCCACGGGGCGGCATACGGGGGTTCGTGATCGCCGATCAGGGCCTTGAGCAGGGCATCTTTGGCCGCAGGTTCCTCCACCATCTCAGCGCGCACCCGGCAGTGCACCGCCAGGTAGTTCCAGCTGGGTACACGCTGAAGGTCAGGGTACACAGCGGGTGAAAGGTAGGCGTGCGGCCCCAGAAAGGCTACCAGCGCCTCGGGGCGCTGTTGCAGATAGCGCCAGTGCGGATTGCCACGCGCGCAATGGCCCAGCAGCACACGCTGATCGCCGCGCACCTGCAAGTGCAGGGGAAGATGGGTGATGAAGGGAAAGCCCTCGTCGTCGGTGGAGACCAGGCTGGCCAGCGGGTGTGCCCGCATCAATGCATCGGCATGCGCGCCGTCGGGGCTTTGGAATTGGGCAGGCAGGTACATGATGGAGTCCGCGTCGGGCCTCCACTGTACCTCTGCAAGACAGTGCCCGATCAGCCCAGAACGTCTTTGAGCGCTGCGTCGTACTGGTTGGTCAGCTTCTCCAGCACTTCCACCAGACGCTCACTGGTGGTGGCCACCGTTTCCAAGCCCTTGTCGTCGGGCTTGCGCAGTATGGCCGTTTCAAAAAAGAGCCATTGGGCCTGGCCCAGTTCCAGTTCATTGCGGATGGCAGGCGTGCTGATTGGCGCTGCCTTGAGGGTTTCAAATCCCTTCTTGAATTCAGCGACGTCAGCTTTCATCTGATCCTGCAAACCCTTGCCGTCCAGTTTGGCCGCAGTCAAAAAGTAATCTCGGGCAATCCGTTGGGACAATGCGCGCTGACGACCTGCCACGTTGATCAGTTTGGCCGAGCCGACCTTTGCCACCTTTTCAAAGACCTCTGCCGTCGCATTGGTCGCAGCCATCACCTTGTCTGACTGCATCGTCACCGCAGATACGGTCTCTCGGGTCGGGGGCAGCACGGCCATGGCATCGGAAGCCTCGGCCAGCTTCTTGATGTCAGCAATACGGCTTGCCAACTCAGCAGGCAGCGGTGCCGTGGACAACTCGTCAAACCCTTTGCGCACCTGCTGACGCACATCCAGCAAGACCTTGTTGGAAAACTCCGGCAGCACGCCCAGCAGGATCTGGCAATAGGATTTGGCCAGTCGCTGCGACAGAACCCGGTTACGCACCGTGCGGTTGAAGGCCGTGGACAACGCCAGCTGCGCCTGCGCCTGGCCCATCATGGGAGTCAGCGCCAGAATGGTGGCCGACTGAAGGACCATGCGCCGGGACAGACCGCCGACAGCGCTGCATTCAATAGTTTTCATATATAGCCACCATTAAAAAAAACGAACATATTGTGCAGTACAAACCCTAGTGAAATTCTTGATTCACGTCAGTTTCTCTCATCGTATTGCGAATCTTTTCGGTCATGGCATCTGGCCTGGGAACCTCAGGGTAAATACTGCAAAATCCCCCCATGTCTGAACGCGTCATCCCCTTGGTGGATCAGCGAACCGCAGCCTTGGCAGCCCGGATACCCGCTATGCCCGTTGCGCCTACCGGCCTGCTGACCGATGCGCGGGGCCGCCCCCTGCGTGACCTGCGCATCAGCGTGACCGATCGGTGCAACTTCCGCTGCAACTACTGTATGCCCAAGGAAGTGTTCGACAAAGGCTACCCATACCTTCCCCAAAGCGACCTGCTGAGCTTTGAAGAAATCACGCGCCTGACCTCTGTTTTCCTGGGCCATGGCGTGCGCAAGATCCGGCTCACGGGGGGCGAACCGCTGTTGCGTCGCAACATCGAGGCGCTGATTGCGCAGCTCGCCGCCCTGCGCACAGTGGACGGCAACCCGCCTGAAATCACGCTCACCACCAACGGCTCCCTGCTCGCCCGCAAGGCCCGCGCGCTGCGCGAGGCGGGCCTTCAGCGTGTGACGGTGAGTCTGGATGGTTTGGACGACTCCGTGTTCCAGCGCATGAACGATGTGGGCTTCCCGGTGGCCGATGTGCTGGAGGGCATTGATGCTGCGCGCCACGCAGGCCTGCACCCTGTCAAGGTCAACATGGTGGTCAAGCGTGGCACCAACGAGCACGAAATCCTGCCCATGGCCAAACACTTCATAGGCACAGGCGTCATCCTGCGCTTCATCGAGTACATGGACGTGGGCGCCACCAATGGCTGGCGCATGGACGAGGTGCTGCCGTCGCACGAACTCATCCGTCGCCTGCGCGCCGAACTCCCGCTGGTGCCGCTGGAGCCCAGCGCACCGGGTGAAACCGCCGAACGCTGGGGCTACGCCGACGCCCACGGCCAGCACGACCCTGCGCTGGGCGAGGTGGGCGTCATCAGCAGCGTGACCCAGGCGTTTTGCGGCGACTGCAACCGCGCCCGCCTCTCGACCGAGGGGCGCCTCTACCTGTGCCTGTTTGCCGACAACGGCTACGACCTGCGCGGTCTGCTGCGTGCGGGTGCCAGCGACCAGGATCTGGCCAGTGCGCTGGGTTCCATCTGGCAAGGTCGCAGCGACCGCTATTCGGAGTTGCGTGCCAGCCTGGCACCCGACCTTGGCCAGGCCAAACGGCGCATAGAAATGAGCTACATCGGTGGCTGAGCACTGCGCATGATCACCCCCGACAACATCACGGGCCTGGTGCTCGCTGGTGGGCGGGGCTTGCGCATGGGTGGCACCGACAAGGGCCTGCAGGTGCTGGCCGGCAAGCCCCTGGCATTGCATGCGCTGGAGCGGCTGCGCCCCCAGGTGGGCGCCCTGCTGGTCAATGCCAACCGCAACACTGCGGCCTATGCCACTTTTGGTGTACCGGTGTGCCCCGACACGGTGGAGGGATTTGCCGGACCGCTGGCCGGCTTTCTGGCCGGGCTGGCGCAATGCCGTACGCCCTGGCTGCTCACCGTGCCTTGCGACAGCCCACGCTTTCCCACCGATCTGGCGACACGCCTGGCCGCCGCTGCCCTGTCCCAGGATGCGGAGATCGCCATCGCACTGGCCACCGACCACGAAGCACCCGATGCAGCCCTGCGCCCCCAGCCCGTGTTCTGCCTGCTGCGCTCCAGCCTGCAGGACAGCCTGCAGCGCTTTGTCGCCGAAGGGGGCCGCAAGGTTGGTGCATGGACGGCGCTGCACCGCTGCGCCACCGTGCCATTCAACCAACCCGGTGATAACCCGCACGCGTTCTTCAACGCCAACACACTGGATGAACTGCGCCTGCTGAGCCAAGCGCAGGGAGATGCAGGCAAAAGGCACAGGCCTGGCCATTGACTCGCCCCCTGTCCACTGGGTCCAGCGCGGCCAAAGGTCGCCGCGCCGATGAAACCGCACATTGTTTGATTTAACCCCAGAGTCTTGCCCATGACCCAACCGTCTTTCGACCTAGAATGACCACTTTCAAAATGTGGTTTATTGCTATGGTCAGACGTGTTCACATGGTTTTGGCAATGGCCTTGGTGGCCTGCACAGCGTGGCAACCTGCATCCGCCCAATCCGCCCGGGCCCGAGCGACCGCCAAGGTGGATCTCGATAGCCGTTTCGCCGAAGTCCAGGCCCAGCCCAAGTTGGCCGACGATCTTTACAAACTGGGTCGCAAAGTGGCCGCCGTGTGTGCCAATTGCCATGGTGACGGCGGCAACAGCACCAAACCCTCCGTGCCCAATCTCGCCGGGCAGAACCCCGCCTACCTCTTGGAGCAACTGCGCCAGTTCGCCGATGGCCGACGCCGCAACGAGTTCATGGAAGGCATGATCCGGGCCATGAATGCCGACGAGAAGATCGGCATGGTGCTGTACTACTCGGCCCAGGAGGTGACCCACAAGCCTGCGGCCAACGCGGAGATGGCCGCCAAGGGCCAGGGCATTTTCAGCAAGAACTGCTTCCGGTGCCACGGCGATGCCGGGCGGGGCAGCGACCAGATTGCGCGCATTGCTGGCCAGCAACCCGACTACCTGAGTTTGACCCTCAAACGCTACCGTGACGGTGCCGAGGTTCGCGCCAACTCCATCATGACGCCCAATACCAAGCACCTGACCAACGCCGACATCGACGCCGTGGTGGCTTACGTGTCGTCGATGCCCTGAGACACAGCGGCGCCCTTGGCGGTGGGAGACAATCACCGCATGGATTCACGGCATCTTCCTCTTCTTCGACTTGCTGGGCTGGTGTTGGTCATCGCCGGTCTGGTCGATATCGCAGCCCTGGCCTACAGCCTCAGCCAGGGCACCAACGACCCCGCAGGATGGGGCCTGTTCGCCTTGGCAAGCGGCGCGCTGGTGTTTCGGGGCAGCCTGCTCGCGGCGTTCGTGGTGCGCTGGGTGGCCTGCCTTGCACTTGCGGCCAGCACGGCATTGCTCCTGGGCATGCCCATGATGCAGCCCTTCAGCCTCACCTTCACGCAGTTGCGCCTGAACCAAGGCCCGGCCCTGGAGTCGGTGGCCATCACAGCCGCAGTGCTGGCGCTGCTGGCCTGGCTGGTGTGGCAGCTGGGGCGCGCGCCCATCCGTGCCGCACGCCACAGTGCAGGCCTGCCGCAGCGCTCCATGCTCGTCCCCGTGCTGGCCGGCGTGGCCATGGTCATGGTGCTGGCCGTTTTCCTGGTCACCATGCGGATCGGCACCACGGCCAACAACGCCAAGATCCTGGCCGAGCAGAAGGTGGGGCCAGGCTACCGCTTCCATATCAGCTCATTGCGCAGCAGCCAGGGCGACAATGGCAAGTCGGTGGTTGGAGTGGTCATCGCCTGGAAGGAAGATGACATCCAGCGCATCCCCGTGCACTGGCTGGAGTGAAAAGGGTCAACAGGCCACGATGCGGCACGCCTTGCCGCTGCGCCCCCTGGGCACACTGTGGCCCAGCTCGGTACGCACCTGGATGGGCGCCAGCCCCTGGCTGGCGGCGTAGCCTTTGAGCGCCGCACGGCAGCGCGCCGCAGCGGCCCGCCCCTCTTCGCCGCGCAGGGGCAGGCGCAGCAACAGCGTGCTGGCATCGATCTGACGCAGGTGAAAGTCGAACACGCCCGCGCCCTCCTCCAGCACCGTGCTCAGCGCCAAGGGCAGCAGCGTGGCCGTGCCGCCATCGCTGCGGACCATGCGCAGCGGGTCGTCCTGGCGGCCACGCACCTCGATCACCGGCAAGGGGGATCCGCAGGCACAGGATTCGCCCCGCAGCACCACCTGGTCAGCCAACTCGTAGCGAATGAGCGGCTGCACCTGGTTGGCCAGGCTGGTCAGCAACACGCTGCAGGCAGGCTCGCCCGCTGGCACGGGGCGGTGCTTTTCGTCCACCGGCTCCAGGATGACCCAGTCGGCGTTGAGGTGCATGTGCCCATGCACGCATTCCCAGCCCATGGCCAGAAACTCCGAGGCCCCGTAGCTGTTGCGCAGCACCCCGCCCAACCCCTGGAGAATGTGCGCGCGCACCGCCGGGCTGAGGGTTTCACCACCGGTCCAGATCTCGCGCGGCGCAATGTGCAGGCGCCCCTCCAGCGCCTCTTGCGCGAGCAAGGCCGCTGCTGTGGGGTAGGTGATGAGCACCGTGGGCGCAAAGGCATTGAGCCCATCCACCAGTTGCGCCGTGGGGACCTGGATGGAAAAGCTGCGCGTGGTGGCCGCTATCCAGGGGTTGATGCTGCGCAGGCGCTGCAGCGACACCATGCTGGCAAAGTGCCCGCCCGTCGCGCCCACAAAGGCATGGCGCTCGGACAGGTGCAGCGGGTCCATCCAGTGTGCCAGCGGGCGCCGCTGGCAGCGGCGCAAGGCTTCCAGCGCGTCGTACACGGCCATGGCATGGCCGTCCTGCACAAAAATGCCCGGCATCCCGGCAGTGCCCGAACTCTCCCACACCATGTAGCGGCCCAGCCAGGGCTCGGCAACGCGCTCGGGGTCGGCGGTGAGTTCGCGCAGCTCGTCAAGATGCAAGCGCGGGTCGGTCACCCAGTCATCGAAGCGCTCCATGAGCTGACCGCGAGTGACCACCGGCAGATCCTGCAGCTGCGTACTGGCGCTGGCCCGGGTGCCCAGGTGCTCCTGGTAAAAACGCGACCCACGCAGCGCGTTGTCCAACATCTGGGCCAGCCGGTTGCGCTGGCGTTGGGCAATGCCGACGCGGCCACTGCGCTGTGCCGCCACCACGTCCATCGAAATCAGCGACAAGCGCAGCAGGTCAAACACCGGCGTCATGCGCTGGCCTTTGCACCTGCGGCGCAGGAAGGCCGCAGCGTGCCAACGGGGGGAGGAATCGGCAGGGGCATCGGCGGAAGTGCTCCAAGGAAATGCAGGCGCCATTTCGGGGCGCGGCGCCATGAACCGACCCATGACCACCACGACCCATCCTGCATCATAGAAAGCATGGCCCTTGGCAGCAATGGATGTCCTGCGGTTCCGCGCGGTCGTCATTGACCTGTGTCACGGACAGGTCGGTGTCGCGGCGCACAATGGATGATGTCCTCTCCAGGAGACCCCATGCCCCGCAAGCCCTCCTCCGCCCCTGCATCCACGCCCCCTCAGGCACCGCACCGCGCTGCTCGCGCTCCCCGCCCGGCAGAGACACCCACCCAGAAGCTCGACCGCCTGGCGCAGGCCGCCGCAGCACCACTGACCGGTGGGCTCTCGCCGGTGTCGCTGGGGCTGGCCGCTGCCGACTGGGCCTGGCACCTGGCCCTCTCGCCGGGGCGCCGACTGGAGCTGGCGGCACTGGCCATGCAGTTGGGACGCCAGCACCTGGCGGAAGGCTGGGCACCGGGCGACGAATCCCCTCCCCCCGATGAAGACCCGCGCTTTCGGCACGAGGCCTGGGCACAGTGGCCCTACCGCCAGTGGCGCGCGGGCTTTCGCGCTGCCGAGACCTTCTGGAGCGAAGCCACGCAAGTGCCCGGCATGACCACGCACCACGCCCAGCTCACCCACTTCTTTGCCCGCCAGTGGCTGGACATGCTGGCCCCCGCCAACTGGCCCGCCACCAACCCCCTGGTGCACCAGGACCTGTGGCACAACGGCGGTGCCCACCTGCGCCAGGGCCTGCAGAACTGGCTTGCCGACGCCACCGGCACGCCCGACGACAACGCGCCGCCGCAGCGCTTTCGCGTGGGACACGACGTGGCCGTCACTCCCGGCAAGGTGGTGTACCGCAACGCGCTGATCGAGCTGATCCGCTACACACCGCAATCCGCCAAGGTGCACCCCGAGCCCGTGCTCATCGTGCCGTCGTGGATCATGAAGTACTACATCCTCGACCTGTCGCCACACAACTCCATGGTGCGCTACCTGGTGCAACAGGGCCACACGGTGTACATGCTGTCCTGGCGCAACCCGGACGCACGCGATGCCGAACTCACCATGGACGACTACCTGCGCCTGGGCGTGCTCGATGCCCTGCAGGCCGTGGGCGTACAGCACGGCGCCGATACGCCCGTACACGCCATGGGCTACTGCCTGGGCGGCACGCTGCTGGCCATCGCCGCCGCTGCACTGGCCAGGCCCCAGGGCGTGGCCGGACAAGACCAGTTGCCGCCGTTGCGGAGCCTCTCGCTGCTGGCCGCGCAGACCGATTTCTCCGAGCCCGGCGAGCTGGGCCTGTTCATCGACGAGGGCCAGATCGACTGGCTGGACCACACCACCCGCGGCCAGGGCTACCTGTCGGGCAAACAAATGGCGGGTTCCTTCGAGTTTCTGCACTCGCGCGACCTGGTGTGGGCGCGGCGCATGCGCGAATACCTGCTGGGCGAGCGCGACCAGCCCAACGACCTGATGGCCTGGAACGCCGACAGCACACGCATGCCCGCGCGCATGCACCACGAATACCTGACCGACCTGTACCTGAACAACGCCCTGGCGCGCGGCAGCTACCGCGTGGAAGGCCGCCCTGTGTCGCTGGACGACCTGCACCTGCCCGTGTTTGTGGTGGGCACGCAGCGTGACCATGTCTCGCCCTGGACATCGGTGTACAAGCTGCACCACCTGTGCGACGCCGAGATCACCTTTGCACTGACCAACGGCGGACACAACGCAGGCATCATCTCCGAACCCGGCCACGCCGGCCGCCACTACCAGATGGCCACCCGCCCGGCGCACGGCCCCTGGATCGAAGCGGCAGACTGGGCCGCCAGCGCGCCACGGCACGAGGGTTCCTGGTGGAGCGCCTGGCAGGCCTGGCTGGCCGCCCGCTCCTCGGCACCGCAACCCGCTGCCCAAATCCCCAAGGCCAGCGTGCTGTGCGACGCGCCCGGCACCTATGTGCTGCAACGCTACCGCGAGAAAAATTAGATCAAATCAGCCCACAGGGCAATAAATACGGGCGCAAGCAGCTATCAAATAAATAGCATCAATGCGACGTCCCCGCAGGCTGCACCTGCGCATTGCGCGGCCCTGGCACGGCGCCCCGTGCCAGCAAGGCATACATGGTGGGCACCACAAATACGGTGAGTAACGTGCCCAGGCCCATGCCGCCCACGATGACCCAGCCGATCTGCATGCGGCTCTCCGCGCCTGCACCATGGGCCAAAGCCAAGGGGATGGCGCCCAACACCATGGCGCCAGTGGTCATGAGGATGGGGCGCAGGCGCTGGCTGGAGGCCTGCACCAGCGCATCGACCATTTCCAGCCCCTGGGCACGCAACTGGTTGGCAAACTCGACGATCAGGATGCCGTGCTTGGTGATCAAGCCCACCAGCGTGATCAGGCCAATCTGCGAATACACGTTGAGCGACCCCCCGCCCCATTTGAGCGCCAGCAGCGCCCCCAACATGGACAAGGGCACCGAGAGCAAGATGACCAGCGGGTCGATGAAGCTCTCGAACTGCGCCGCCAGCACCAGGTAGATGAACACCAGCGCCAGCACAAACACCACGCCCAGCGCCCCTTGCGAACTGCGGAATTCACGCGAGATGCCATTGAGCTCTGTGGTGTAGCCCGGCTTGAGCACCTGGGCGGCCGTGCGGTCCATGAAGGCCAGCGCCTCGCCCAGCGAATAGTCGGGCGCCAGGTTGGCGGTAATGGTGGCCGAACGGCGCTGACCAAAGTGGTTGAGTTCGCGCGGGCTCACGCTCTCCTGCACGCTGACCAGGCTGGACAGCGGCACCATGGCATCGCCGCGCCCACGCACATGGATGGCATCGATATCCTTCGGCGTGCTGCGGCTGCCGCCCTCGGTCTGCACGATCACGTCGAACTGTTCGGCATCGCGCTTGTAGCGTGTGACGGTGCGCCCCCCCAGCATGGTCTCGATGGCACGCGCCACCACGTCCACATTCACGCCCAGATCGGCCGCACGCTCCCGGTTGACGCTGATGCGCAGTTCAGGCTTGTTCAGGCGCAGGTCCACGTCGGGCGAGAGGATGCCGGGGTTCTTGGCCACCTCGGCCAGGATGCGCGAGACCGCAGCATGCAGATCCTCGTAACTCTCCGAGGTCTGCACCACAAAGTTGAGCGGCCGGGAGCGAAAACCCTGCCCCAGTGACGGCGGCGTGACGGGAAACGCGCTCACCCCCGGCAGGCTGCTGATGCGGCCCTGCATCTCGCGCGCCAGTTGCAGGGTGCTGCGCTGGCGCTCCTCCCAGTCCACTGCGCGATAGACCACACTGCCTTGCGACACGGTGGGATTGCCCACGTTGGCGTAGATGCGGTCGAACTCGGGGTAGTCGCGGCCGATTTTCTCCAGTTCACGTGCATAGCGGTCGGTGTATTCCAGCGTGGCGCCGTCGGGCGCGCTGAAGCTCGCCAGGACGGTGCCCCGATCTTCCAGCGGCGAGAGCTCCTGGCGCATGGTCGGCCAGATCAGCGCAATCGCCACCGCACAGGCCAGCATGACCGCCAGCACCAGCCAGCGTGCCTGCAGCAGCGCACCGGCACGGGCCGTGAGCACCCAACGCAGCAGGCGGCCGTAGCCATCGGACAGGGCCGTGAGCCAGCGCTCCATGCTGCGGTCGAACCAACCAGGCTTCGGGTTGTGGCGCAGCAGCAGCGAGCACATCATGGGCGAGAGCGTGAGCGCCACAAAGCCCGACACCAGCACCGCCCCGGCCAGTGCCAGCGCAAACTCGATGAACAGGCGCCCCGTGCGCCCCGGCGTGAAGGCCAGCGGCGCATACACCGCCACCAGCGTGAGCGTCATGGCGACAATGGCGAAGCCGATTTCACGCGCGCCCCGAATGGCTGCGCTGAAGGGCTCCATGCCCTCCTCGATGTGGCGGAAGATGTTCTCAAGCATGACGATGGCATCGTCCACCACCAGCCCAATGGCCAGCACCAGCGCCAGCAGCGTGAGCGTGTTGATGGAGAACCCGGCCAGGTGCATGAGCGCAAAGCTGCCGATCAGGCTGACCGGAATGGTCACGATGGGAATAATGGATGCGCGCACCGTGCGCAGGAAGACAAAGATCACCAGCGCCACCAGCACCACCGCCTCCACCAGGGTGGTGAACACGCTCTGGACAGAGCGGTCGATGTAGCGCGAGTTGTCGTTGGCGATCTCCACCGTCACCTCGGGCGGCAGGTCCGCCTGGAGCTGGGGCAGCATGTCGCGCACGCCCTTGGAGATGTCCAGCGGGTTGGCCGTGGTCTGGCGGATCACGCCCACCGAGATGGCCTCGCGCCCGTTCAGGCGCACGCGGCTGCGGTCGCTGGCCGGGCCCTCTTGCACGCGCGCCACATCGCCCAGGCGCACGGCAAAGCCGTTGACGCTGCGCACCACGATGTTGGCAAACTCCTGCGGCTGCGCCAGGCTGGTCTGCGCGGTCACGCTGAACTCGCGCTCCATCGACTCGATGCGCCCGGCAGGCAACTCCAGGTTGCTGCGGCGGATGGCATCTTCCACGTCCTGCGGCGTGAGCCGGTAGCCCGCCATGCGCTGCGGGTCCAGCCATACGCGCATGGCGTAACGGCGCTCGCCGTAGATCGGCACATCGGCCACGCCGCTCACGGTCTGCAGCCGGGGCTTGACGATGCGCACCAGCAGGTCGTTGATCTGCAGCGGTGAGAGTGTGTCGCTGCTGAAGGCCAGCCACATCACGGGCACGGCGTCGGCCTCGACCTTGGCAATCACGGGCTCATCCACCCCATCGGGCAGACGGTTGCGCACGCGGGAGGTGCGGTCGCGCACCTCGGCGGCGGCATTGTCGGCATCCTTTTCGAGCCGGAAGCGCACGCTGATCTGGCTTTGCTCGGCGCGGCTGAGCGAGGTGATGACATCGACGGCATCGATACCCGCGATCGAGTCTTCCAGCGGCTTGGTGACCTGCGCCTCCATCACCTCGGCCGAGGCCCCCCCGTAGCGAACGCTCACGGTGACCACGGGTTCGTCGATGCGCGGGTACTCGCGCACCGACAGACGATTGAAGCTCACGGCGCCGATCAAGAGCACCAACAGCGACAGCACGGTGGCCAGCACCGGGCGACGAATGGAGATTTCAGCCAACTGCATGGGGCAGGTGCTCCGACGCCGTCAACGGCCTGGTGCCTGGGCAGCGCTGGCCGCCGGGGCTGCGGGACGTGCCTCGGGCTGCGTCGCGGCCACGCGCACCGGCGTGCCGTCGCGCTGCAGCCGTTGCTGGCCTGCAGTGACCACCTGGTCCTGCAGCGCCAAGCCCTGGCGCACCTCGACCATGCCCTCGCGGCGCTGACCCAGTTGCACGCTGGTGCGGCGTGCCACCCAGCCCTGGGCCGAAGCATCGGCCTCCAGCCGGTACACATAGGGGCTGGTGCCCTGGGGCACGATGGCCTCCTCGGGAACGACCAGTGCCTGCACCGGGGCACCAAACACGGCGGTCACCCGTGCAAACATGCCGGGGCGCAGAACACCCTGGCGGTTGTCCAGCCCGGCGCGCACCGCCACCGAGCGGCCATTGGCATCGATCTGCGGGTCGATGGCCAAGACCTGCGCCTCGAAGCCGCGGCCGGGCAGCGCGTCCAACTCCACCCGCACAGCCTGGCCGGTGCGCAATTGCGTCTGGTAGCGCTCAGGCAGACGAAAGTCCACCACCATGCTGTCGATGTCCTCGATGTTGACGATGTCGGCCCCGTCCTTGAGGTAGTCGCCCACATGCACATTGCGGATGCCCGCCATGCCATCGAACGGCGCCACGATGCGCAGGCGCGCCACCTGGGCCTGTGCCAGCGCCAGCTTGGCCTGAGCCACCTGCAGGCTGGCTGCGCTCTCATCGAGCGAGCGTTGGCTCACAAAACCTTGCGCCACCAGCTCGCGGTTGCGCTGGTGGTTGGCCTGGGCAATGGACAGCTCGGCCTGCGCCTGCTGCACCTGGGCCAGGGGCAACTGATCGTCAAACTGCACCAGCACCTGACCCTTGCGCACACGCGCACCGTCGCTGAAGTGGATGTGCGTCACCCGCGCGCTGACCTCGGGCCGCAGCACCACGCTGCGACGCGAGCGCAGGCTGCCCACGGCCTGGGCCTCGTCGCCCAGGGCCATGCTGCGCACCATGGACACTTCCACCGCCACGGGTTGCGCCGGCCCCGAAGCGCCGGCACTGCGGGTGGGTGCGCCCAACTTGGCGGGTGTTGCAGGTTTTTGCAACCACCATGCGGCCCCCAAGGCAACGGTCAAGCCGCAGGCAGCGAGTACAAGGGTTGTGGTTCTGGAGAAGGCCATGGAGTTGTTCTGGAGAAGCTGGCTCGCAGTGAGAAGCGCCCGAGCAATGTACCAGTGCTGCGCCGCAGCAACTGCTGCCCGGCCACGTCACCCCCAGGCAAGGCTGCGGAATTTACCCAGGCTTTACACAAGAACCCGCAGCGCAAGCGTCAGGCGCATGGCCCACACCGGCTCAGCGCCCCAACGCCTGCTCCACGCCCCGGTTGGCCAGCGCATCGGCGCGCTCGTTGCCAGGATCGCCCGAATGGCCCTTGACCCAGCGCCAGTCAATGCGGTGGCCGCTGCCCTGCACCAAGGCATCAAGCCGCTGCCACAGCTCGACGTTCTTCACCGGCTGGCGCGATGCGGTGCGCCAGCCCTTGGCTTTCCAGCCGTGGATCCATTCGGTGATGCCCTTGCGCACGTACTCGCTGTCGAGGTAGAGCTGCACATCGCAGGGGCGCTTGAGTGCCGAGAGCGCCTCGATCACCGCCATCAGTTCCATGCGGTTGTTGGTGGTGCCCAACTCGCCGCCAAAAAGCTCTTTTTCCACCGCCCCCGAGCGCAGCAGCACGCCCCAGCCGCCGGGGCCGGGGTTGCCTTTGCAGGCGCCGTCGGTGTAAATCTGTACCTGGTTCACTCAATGTCCTGTCTTGTGGTGTTTGCCGCTGCGGCGCACCAATGGCACGGCAGCTGCGGCACGCGGGCGCGCAGTGCGCCAGGAGGGTTCCAGCAGGCGCATGCCATGCACGCGCTTGATGCCCACCATGAAATAAGCGGCCCCGAGTATCGGCCATAGTCGATCACCCACATCGTCCATCCAGGCCGTGCGCTGCAGCCAGGGCTCGGTGCGCACGGCGGGGCGGTAGCAACCATACTGCACGGCGTCCAGCTCGAAGTTCAGCAGCCGCAGCCAGTCGCGCAGGCGCCAGGGGCCAATGAATTCGCCCACATCGGGCAGGAACAAGCGCCCCCGCCCCCCCGTCAGGCGCCGATACAGATGCTGGCGCTGCTGGCGCAACCCCCACAGGCTGACCGGGTTGAGCCCGGTGATGACCACCCGGCCTTCGGGCACCAGCACGCGCGCCACCTCGCGCAGCGCGGTGTGCGGGTCCTGGCTCAGTTCCAGCGCATGCGGCAGCAATACCAGGTCCAGGCTGTTGTCGGAAAAGGGCAGTGCCGCCGCATGTGACAACAAATCGGGCGCCGGGCTCTCATCGCTGCCGGGCTCGGGCCATGCATCCAGCGCACGCCAGCGGTGGGGCATTCGGTTGGCGCGAAGGCCGTCCAGCAGGGGCATACCTACCTGCAGGCTGTGGTAGCCAAAAATGTCGGCCACAGCCTCGTCGATGCGCGCCTGCTCCCAGGCCAGCAGGTAGCGCCCAGGCGGAGATTCGAACCAACGGTGCATACCTATAATTTGATCGCTCATGAACCTGCTTGCGTTGCCCGCCTTTGCTGACAATTACCTATGGCTGCTGCACGACGCGCACGAGGCCGTGGTCGTGGATCCCGGCCAGGCCGAACCCGTGCTGCAGGCGCTGCAAGAACGCGGATTGCGCTTGCTGGCCATTCTAGTCACGCACCACCATGGCGATCATGTCGGTGGCGTGGAAACCCTGCGTCAGGCCACGGGCGCCACCGTGTACGGCCCCGCACGCGAGGCCATTGCGGCCCCGTTCGTGCCCCTGGCCCAAGGCCAGACGGTGCAGGCGCTGGGATATTCCTTCACGGTGCTCGACGTGCCTGGCCACACCGCTGGGCACATTGCCTACTTCTGCGCCCAGGCCGAGGGCGGGCCGCTGCTGTTTTGCGGCGACACCCTCTTCTCGGGCGGTTGCGGTCGCCTGTTCGAAGGCACCGCCACGCAAATGCAGGCCTCGCTGGACCAGCTTGCCGCCCTGCCTGACGACACGCGGGTATGCTGCGCCCACGAATACACACTTGCTAACCTGAAATTCGCCCGCGCCGTGGAACCCGGCAATGGCGAACTGCTCCACTACAGCGCCCAGTGCGAGACCCTGCGTGCACAGGGCCTGCCCACGCTGCCCTCGCGCATGGCTCTCGAAAGGGCGATCAACCCTTTCCTGCGCACCCGCGTGCCCACCGTGGCAGCGGCTGCGGCAGGTTTTGCCCCCTCTACCGACACCCGCGATGCAGTGGCCGTACTGGCCGCGCTGCGCGAATGGAAAAACGTATTTCGATGAAGCTCTTCCACATTGCCTGCCTGGCGGGCCTGCTCTGGCTCTCGGGCTGCGCCACCCAGGTGGGCACCCCCGGTGCAGCCGGCACCCCCGGCAACGACAGCACCACCGCCACGACCACCTCCCCTGCATCCGAAGCAACACACACACCGCAGTACCCCGCGGGCCCGTTGCTGCCCATCGCGCCGGCGCGGGCATCGCGCCTGGAGGTGATGCCGCTGTTCACCCCCTCGGACCTGTGGGACCGCATCCGGCGCGGCTTTGCCATGCCCGACCTGCAGCATCCGCTGGTACAGGACCGCGAGCAGTGGTATGCCAATCGACCCGACTACATGCAGCGCATGACCGAGCGCTCGCGCAAGTACCTGTTCCACATCGTCGAGGAACTGGAACGCCGCAACATGCCCACCGAACTGGCGCTGCTGCCCTACATCGAAAGCGCCTTCAACCCGCAGGCCGTGTCCTCGGCCCGGGCGGCCGGCATGTGGCAGTTCATGCCCGCCACCGGCAACTACTTCGACCTCAAGCAGAACGCGTTCCGTGACGACCGGCGCGACGTGCTCGCATCCACCCGTGCAGCGCTGGACTACCTGCAAAAGCTCTACGGCATGTTTGGCGACTGGCACCTGGCCCTGGCCGCCTACAACTGGGGAGAAGGCAGCGTCGGCCGCGCCATTGCGCGCAACCAAAAGGCAGGGCTGGGCACCAGCTACACCGACCTGACCATGCCCACCGAAACACGCCTGTATGTGCCCAAGCTGCAGGCGGTGAAGAACATCGTGGCCAACCCCGAAGCCTTCCGCACGGAGCTGCCGCTGATCGAAAACCACCCCTACTTCCAGACGGTGGACATCACGCGCGACATCGACGTGGCACTGGCGGCCCGGCTGGCCGACGTGGAGCTGTCCGACTTCAAGGCACTCAACCCTTCCCTGGACAAGCCCGTGATCCTGGCCGCAGGCACGCCCCAGATCCTGCTGCCCTGGGACAACGCCAAGGTGTTCGAGCGCAACCTGGCCGCCTACAAGGACGGCCAATACGCAAGCTGGACGGTCTGGATGCTGCCCTCCACCATGAGCACCGCCGAAGTGGCCCGCCGCGTGGGCATGGACGAAACCGAGCTGCGCAACATCAACCGTATCCCCCCGCGCATGCGCGTCAAGGCGGGGTCGGCACTGATCGTGCCACGCTCGGCCACGACGCGCACCGACGTAGCCGAGCATGTGGCCGACAACGGAAAACTGTCACTCGCACCTGACGTAGTCACCCGGCGCAGCGTGGTGCGTGCCCGCAAGGGCGACACCGTGAGCAGCCTGGCCAAGCGCCACCGCGTGAGCGCGGCCAGCCTGGCGGATTGGAACGACGTCAAGACCAGCGCCGCCTTCAAGGCCGGACAGGAAGTCGTATTGATGCTGCCTGTCCGCATGCAAGCCAGCCGCGACACCCAAGCCAGTGCCGGCAAGCGCTCGGCTGGCAAGAGCTCCGCGCGCGTCACGCGCGAAAGCAAACCGTCCAGGAAAAAACGGCGCTGAACGCCCCAAAATGTGCGCTGACGCCTACCAGCGCCATTGGTGCAGCCCAAGCAGACCCAGCACACCGACAAGAATGAGGTACAGCGCCACAATGGTGCTGAGCAGGCGCGGAAACACGAGAACGAGAATGCCCGCCACCAGGGCGATCAACGGGCCGAGACTGAGGTGAATGGTCATGGCTGCAAGCGGTGCAAAAGGCCGCAAGCATACGCCAGGATCAGGTCACCGCGCGAGGTGCGGGGCACGCCCTCAGGCGCTGTACTTCTGTTTGGCCTTGCGCGCAAACTCCTGCGTGTAGCTGCGCGCCAAATCGCTCTGGCGCACAGCCATTGCCGGGTTCAAGACCGACAGCGCGCGCAGCGCTGTACGCGGTGCATCTTCAGGCATCAGCCCATCAGGAGACATCGCATCGCGCGCACGCGCCAGTGCCGCCAGGAACAGACTGCGTTCGGCCAACAAGCCCGAGGTCGGCACATGCTTGACCACATCGGCGGGTTCGGCGGTCTGCAGCCACTTGAGTGCATGCACCAGCCCATGGACCAGCGCCTGCGCTTGCGCTCCCCGCCCCTGCGCAAAACCGGCAGGCGCCAGCAGGCAGGTTCCTGGCAGGGTGCCGCCAAACACGGCCTGCGAGCCCAGCAGACCGCGCGCATCGGCCACGATGCGCACCTCGCCCTGGTGCTCCAGCAGCGCCAGCACCGCGTCGGAATGGCACAGCGCCTGCACCTGGCCCGTGCGCAGCGCCTCCTGAGCGCGTTCGCCCTCGCCCACCGCCACGAAGGCGACTTCGGTCCCCTCCACCCCGGCCTGGTTCAGCGCCAACATCGCCATGGCATGGCCCAGCGAGCCAAAGTCGGCAATGCCCACACGGGCATGCCTCAGATCCGCCACGCTGCGATGGGTCGGCGCTGCCTTGGTGGAAACCGCCAAGGCCATTTGCGGCACGCGCGTCTGCAATACCAAGGAACGCAGACCTTGCGGAACGGCGGCCGTGGGCAAGGCATGCTCAAAGCCCACCGCCGCCACATCGGCCACCCCCTGCTTCAGTGCCTGCAGGGCCAGCAGATCGCTGGCGTAGTCCAGCGTGGTGACCTCCAGGCCCTCCAGGCGGAAAAAATCCAGTTGCTCCGCCACACTCAAAGGCAACTGACGCAAAGGCTGGGCGCTGCGCGCACCCACCGCCACCGTGATACGCCCCAGCCCGGCAGCCCGCGCGCGCAAGACCGTGCCCACCCCCACAAGGGACAGGGCACAGAGCGCACCCAGGGCGCGGCGGCGAGACGGCAGGCCATGCATGGCGATGGAACCACAGAAAATTGTTGCGACGCAGCAATTTTGACCGGCACGGCAGGACCGCGCATCAGGGATGTCCCGTGAGGGAATATACGTACGCAGGCGGCCCCTGGGCCACCCTCAAGGGCCGAGACCGACGCTGGCTTGGCGCCGCGCTGGCCCAGAACGGCGAGACGACAGGAAGTCAGCGATAGCCGAGAAAGAAAATCGCGATGTTGACCGCAAACGCCCCGCCCCACACCATGCTGCGGGCCAGGGGCATGTCGGCCACATACATCAGGATGTAGAACATGCGCAGCAGCACCCACAGCAGGGCCAGCAGGTCCAGCGCCGTCTGACCGGCACCGAGTTGGTGGGCGATGATGACCGCCCCCATGAAGAACGGCAGCGCCTCGAAGCTGTTGGCCTGCGCCGCATTGGCGCGTGCCGATGCCCCGTTCTGCCGCGCCAGCCAGGCACGTGGCTCATGGTTGTCGTACCCGCCTTGCGAGCGCTTCTTGCCAAAGCCGGCGCGCTTGGCAATGAGCGAGCAGGCCAGCGGCAGCAGCACCGCCACAAAAACGCACCAGTAGGCCACGGTGAACGGCATCCAATGGGTATTGTTCATGACAAAAATGGCCTCCAGCGCCCTATTTATCAGCGCAAATAGCTATCAAACTTATAGCAAAAATCACTGGACTGACTTTGCAGGTCCGCAGTCACCCAAAACTGGCACACCCCAGGCCAGGGCTCCCGCGCAAGGGCCGCCCCGCCGCGCTGGGAGCGTTCCCCTGCCCGCAGCGCGCAGCGCTGCGAGAGCGGGGGGAAGGCGCACAGCGCCACAGGGGGGTGCTCCCTATCTCCTATCCGCCAACGCATGCGCAATGGTGCCCAGGTCCACATATTCCAGCTCGCTGCCCACGGGCACGCCGCGCGACAGGCGCGTGACGCGCAGCCCGCGCGCACGCAAGGCCTCGCCCACGACGTGGGCCGTGGCCTCGCCTTCGGCAGTGAAGCCGGTGGCCAGGATGACCTCCTGCACCACACCGTCGCTGGCGCGTTCCAGCAGGGCCTGCACGCCAATGTCGCGCGGGCCCACGCCGTCCAGCGGCGACAGCCGGCCCATGAGCACGAAATACAGGCCATGGAATGCGCCGGTGCGCTCCATGGCGGACTGGTCGGCCGGCGTCTCGACCACGCACAGCCGCGTGGCGTCGCGCCGTGCATCCAGGCAGGTGGCGCACACGGGCGCCTCGGTAAAGGTGTGGCAGCGCTCGCAATGGCGCACTTGGTCCACGGCATGCTCCAGCGCCTGCGCCAACTGGCGCGCGCCCGCGCGGTCATGCTGCAGCAGATGAAACGCCATGCGCGCCGCCGACTTGGCCCCCACCCCCGGCAACCGCCGCAGAGCCTGGATCAGTGCGTCAAGCGAATGGGTGTTGGACATGGTGGTTGCAGATATCTGCGTTTCATACCCCGCCCTCAAGGGCGTAGCGAGCGGGATGGGCCGCTAGGCGGACGGAGCACAGCAACCGGAGCGACCTTGCGGGTCGTGAGGATTGCGAGCACCGCCCAACGACGCGGACCGCCCGCGCAGTAGCCAGCATCAGAAAGGGAATTTCATGCCGCCGGGGAGGCCTGGCATCCCTGCGGTGATCTTGCCCATCTTCTCGGCCGAGGTTTCCTCGGCCTTTCGCACCGCAGCGTTGAAAGCGGCGGCCACCAGGTCTTCGAGCATGTCCTTGTCTTCTTGCAGCAGGCTGGGGTCGATGGTGACGCGCTTGACGTCGTGCTTGCAGGTCATCACGACCTTCACGAGGCCCGCACCGGACTCGCCTTCCACCTCGACGTTGGCCAGTTCGTCCTGGGCCTTCTTGAGGTTGTCCTGCATGGCCTGGGCCTGCTTCATGAGTCCAGCGAGTTGTCCTTTGTTGAACATGGAAAAACCTTTCGTTGAATGGGTAGGAAAAGAGAGAGGTTCAGAGCGGCAGCACGCTGCCCGGAACGATGCGCGCATCGAACTCGCGCACCAGGGTCTGCACGAAGGGGTCGTTCTGCACCACTTCCAGCGCGCGCTCCTGGCGGGCGTTCTGCCGCGCGGTGTTGCGCAGCGCGGGGCTGTCGGACACAGGCCCCAGCTCCACGCTGATGTCTTGCGCCAGCCCTGCAGCCTCCAGCGCGGCGCGCAGGCGTTCGCGCGTGCCGCTTTGGTTGAGCGATTCGCGCTCCACGCGCAGCAGCCAGTGCCCGCCGTCGCGCGCCACCAGCTGGGACTGCAAGGCCAGCTCACGCACCAGCGCAGCAATGGCATCGCTGGCCACCAGCTGCTGTACGGCGGCATACCAGACCTCGCCCTCCTCGGTGGGCACCAGGCGCCGGGCAGCGGGCGCGCCCCCGGGCTCAGCGGGCCGGGGCTGCAGGCGGGTGCTGTCCTGGCGCGGCTCACGCACGGGGATGGGGGCGACACGCGGCGCGCCCTGCGTCACCTGCGGGGCAGGCTCAGGTGCTGCGGGCTGCGCTTGCGGCGCAGGGGCCAGGGCCTCGGGGTGGCGCACAGGCAGGCTGCGCAGGGGCGCGGACACCATAGCCTCTGCCTGCGACGGGATCGGCTGGGCAGGGACGGCCTGCGGTGCGGAAGGTATCTCAGTGGCCCGCGCCTCGCGGGTGGGCACTGCGGGCGGCACCGGGGCGACAGATTCTGCGTCGGGCTGCTCAGGCAGGTCGTTTGCTATATTTTTGATAGCTGATTGCGCAATGAATTCGGGCGCTTTGACCGTTTTGCCCTCAAAATTCTGCAAAGCCGCCGCTGCGCTGGCGCCAGCCGCTGTGGCGCCATTCTCAGCAGGTTTCAGTGTTTTTTTTTCTGCCGCGCCCCCTGGGGCTTTGAAGGGCAGCAGGCGCAGCAGCACCATGGTGAGCGCAGCGTATTCGTCGGGCGCAAGGCCCAGTTCGGCGCGGCCGTGCAGGCAGATGCTGTAGAGCAGCTGCGTCTCATCGGCGGGCAGCAGGGCCGCCAGGCGCTGCACCTCGGCCGCCTCGGGGTCGCTGGCGTCGCCGCCGTCCAGACCTGGCACGGCCTGCAGCACAGCCATGCGCTGCAGCACGGTGACCATTTCCTCCAGCGTGGAGGCGGCGGACAAACCGTTCTGCCGCAGGGTTTCGACGGTATGCACCACGCTGCGGCCATCGGCCTGGGCCAGCGCTTCGATCAGGCGCAGCACATGGCTGCGGTCCACGCTGCCCAGCATCTGGCGCACGGTGGCTTCTTCAAGGCTGCCACCGCCAAAGGCAATGGCCTGGTCGGTGAGCGACAGCGCGTCGCGCATGGAGCCGCGCGCCGCGCGCGCCAGCAGGCGCAGGGCCTGGGGCTGCGCCTGCACCTGCTCGGTGGCCAGGACCTGGGCCAGGTGCTCCAGCACCGTCTCGGGTGCCATGGGGCGCAGGTTGAACTGCAGGCAACGGCTCAGCACGGTGACCGGCACCTTCTGCGGGTCGGTCGTGGCAAGCACGAACTTGAGGTACTCGGGCGGCTCCTCCAGCGTCTTGAGCATGGCGTTGAAGGCCGTGTTGGTCAGCATGTGCACTTCGTCGATCATGAAGACCTTGAAGCGCCCCTGCACCGGCTTGTACACGGCCTGCTCCAGCAGGCCCTGCACCTCGTCCACGCCGCGGTTGGAGGCGGCGTCCAGCTCGGTGTAGTCAGGGAAACGGCCGCTGTCGATGTCGGTGCAGGCCGGGCACACGCCGCAGGGCGTGGCGGTGATGCCGCCCTGCCCGTCGGTGCCCTGGCAGTTGAGCGACTTGGCCAGGATGCGCGAGACCGTGGTCTTGCCCACGCCGCGCGTACCCGTGAACAAATAGGCATGGTGCAGCCGCTGCTGCGTGAGCGCATTGGTCAACGCCTGCACCACATGCTGCTGCCCCACCATTTCGGTGAAGTTGCGCGGGCGGTACTTGCGGGCGAGCACGAGGTAGGACATCCGCGCGATTCTACGGCCCATGGACTGCAAGGTTTCGGTATGGCGTCCACCACCCTCTACTGCACTTTGTCGCTCCACCATACTTGCAATACTGGCGCGCACCACGCGAGAGATGCCGCGCAAGGGCCGCCCCGCAGCGCTGGCATCGTCCCCCTTCCCGAATTGCGCAGCAATTCGAGAGAAGGGGGAAACGGCGCAGCCGTTCAGGGGGTAGAATGCTGGATGACGGGCCTCCCCGCATGGTGAAGCGGCCAACCGGGTCAGGTGGGGAACCAAGCAGCCCTAACTGTGGAGCCAGTGCCGGGGGTAAGGCTCGTCACCTTCTTTTGTGTGCGTTGCCCAGGCGGCGCCTTCTGGTGAACGCGACTTTGCACGATGCGTTCTTCTCCCACCCGTATTCCCTCTTCCCTTCTTTCACGCGGTCTGGTGGCCTTGTGGCTGGCCTGCCTGGGCCAGGCCGCGTGCGCCGGCGTCTTCCTTGACGGTGGGCGCCCCACCCCCGCCGCACGGCAGGCCACCGAAGTGCTGGCCGATGCCGGCGCCGAGGGCCTGGTACCCGAGGATTACGACGCCGAGACACTGGCCCTGGCCGTGGCCAGCGCTGCCCAGGGGCCGGCTCTCGCCGATCCTCAAGCCGAGCAACTGGATGCGGCACTGACCACCGCACTGCACCGCTATCTGGCCGACCTGCACACCGGCCGCATCGACCCGCGCCAGATCCGTGCAGAGTTCACGGCCTTGCCAGCGCGGGACTTCGACCCCGCGGCCTACTTGAAGGCGGCACTGGCCGCCCCGCACTTTGCCGACGCCCTGCGCGCCGCGGCCCCCCGCGTGCCGCTGTATGCCAGCCTGCGCGCCCTGCTGGCGCACTACCGCACGTTGGCCGACCATCCGGCCTGGGCCACGACCCTGCCGCCACTTCCTGGCAAGCGCAAGCTCGAACCCGGCCAGCCCTGGGCCGGCCTGCCGCAGCTCACCAAACGACTCGTGGCACTGGGCGACCTGCCGGAAGGCACGCAGCCCACACCCACCTACGACACCACGCTGCAAGAAGGCGTCAAGGCTTTCCAGCAGCGCCACGCGCTGGCGGCCGATGGCGTGGTGGGCCGGGGCACGCTGGCCCAGATGGAGGTCGCGCCCGCCCAGCGCGCGCGGCAGATCACGTTGGCCATGGAACACCTGCGCTGGACACCGCTGCAACTGGCGCCCCGCATGATCGTGGTCAACGTGCCGGAATTCGTGCTGCGCGCCTATGAGGTGCGCGACGGCACCGTCTCCGTGGCCCTGACCATGAACGTGATCGTCGGCAAGTCCGTGAAGACGCACACCCCGCTGTTCGACGAGCCCATGCGCTTCATCGAGTTCAGCCCCTACTGGAACGTGCCCCCGTCGATCGCCCGCGAAGAGACCGTACCCCGCCTGCGCCGTGACAGCGCCTACTTCACGCAGCAGGGTTTCGAGTTCGTCAACGGCAGCGGGCAGGCCGTCACCGACCTCTCGCAAGACCATCTGAACGCCGTGATGCAGGGAACGATGCGCCTGCGCCAGCGGCCCGGCCCGCGCAATGCGTTGGGGGACATCAAGTTCGTGTTCCCGAACCACAGCAACATTTACCTGCACCACACGCCGAGCACCCAGCTCTTTGCGCGCGAGCGGCGCGACTTCAGCCACGGCTGCATCCGCGTGGAAGACCCCGTGGCCCTGGCCCGCTTCGTGCTGCAGGACGACCCGGCCTGGACGCCCGAGCGCATCCGCGAGGCCATGGGCCAGGGGAAGTCGCACACCATACGCCTGCCCCAGCCCATACCGGTGGTGCTGGCCTACAGCACCACCATCGTCAAGAACGGCAGGCCCCATTTCTTTGCCGACATCTACGGCCACGACCAGTTGCTCGACCAGACCCTGCGCCGCAACGCCCAGGCACGGCGCCAGGCCCGCTGAACGATACTTGGACCCCATGACCCCACCGCAGCCCTCCCCACGCCGCCGCTTTCTGGGCCACTGCGCCCAGTGGCTGGCGGCGGGCACGGCCCTGCCGCTGGCCACCCCTTCGCTGGCCGCCCTGCCCGGTGCGCGCCATCTGGCGCTGGACCATACGCACACCCGCGAGCAGATTGCGCTGGTGTACGCCCTGGGCGACACCTTTCTCACGCCGGCGCTGGCCAGCCTCAACCACTTCCTGCGCGACCACTACAGCGGCGAGGTGGGCCCGATGGACCCGCAGCTCTTCGACCTGCTGCACCGGGTACAGCAAGCGCTGGGGACACAACAGCCCTTCGAGGTGATTTCCGGCTACCGCAGCCCCGGCACCAATGCCACGCTGCGCAGCACGCGCGAGGGCGGCGTGGCCAAGCACAGCCTGCACATGGACGGCAAGGCCATCGACGTGCGCTTGCCCGGCGTGCCGCTGGCCGATCTGCGCGATGCCGCGCGCTCACTGCGCGGCGGCGGCGTGGGCTTTTATCCGCGCGAGCAGTTCGTGCACATCGACACCGGCCGCATGCGCCACTGGTAACCCGGCCCGCACAGCGCCACAGGGCCTGGGCTCAGTGGCGCTTGTGCTTCTTGTGCGGCGCTTTCACCGCGGCCACGGCGGGTGCACCCTTGTCCTTGCCCTTGCTGCCCAGGCGTGACTCCTTGCCCTGCATGAGCCGGATGATGTTCTCCTTGTGGCGCCAGACCAGCAATGCGGCCATCACCACGATGGCGCCGGTGACGGGGCGTTCCGCATTCCACAGCAGGCCCGAGGCCAGCACATACACCACCGGCGACAGCACCGCCGCCGACAGCGAGGCCAACGACGAATAGCGCGACATGGCCGCCACGGCCAGCCACAGCAGGCCCAGCACCAGCCCCAGCCAGCCGCTGATGCCCACCAGCACGCCCAGCGCCGTGGCCACGCCCTTGCCGCCCTCGAAGCGGAAGAACACCGGCCACAGGTGGCCCAGGAAGGCCGCCAGACCGACCAGGGCCAGCGTGAAGTCCCCCAGCCCCCAGGGCTCGCCAAACCAGCGCACCAGCACCACAGGCAGCCAGCCCTTGACGGCATCAAGCAGCAGTGTGACCACCGCCGCCGCCTTGCTGCCCGAGCGCAGCACATTGGTGGCGCCAGGGTTCTTGCTGCCGTAGGTGCGCGGATCGTTCAGCCCCATGGCGCGGGAGACGATGACGGCAAACGACAGCGAACCCAGCAGGTAGGCTGCCAGCACGGCGAGTACGGAATAGACAACGGACACGAAACACTCTCCTGAATTCAGCGACGCGCCGCGGGGCTGCGGTACGGTGCGGGCGCCATTCTGCCAGCCCGGCGTGGCACCCAGCCCGGTCAATCCACCAGCGCGCACTGCACGGGCGTGGCACCCAGCAGGCGCACGCAGGCCTGCGGGGCTATCTGCACCAGGTAGCCCCGGCGCCCGCCGTTGATGGCAATGCGCGGCAGTTGCAGGATGCTTTCCTCGATATAGACGGGCATGTCGCGCCGCGTGCCGAACGGCGAGGTGCCGCCCACCAGGTAACCACTGTGGCGCTGGGCCACCTCGGGCGTGCATGGCTCGACCGACTTGGCGCCGATCTGGCGCGCCAGGTTCTTGGTGGAGACCTTGCGGTCGCCGTGCATGAGCACGATCAGCGGCTTGGCGTCCTGGTCCTGCATCACCAGGGTCTTGACCACCTGGTGCTCGTCCAGCCCAAGTTGGCGCGCCGACTCCGCCGTGCCGCCGTGCTCCACGTAATCGTAGGGATGGCCGGTGAACGCCACCTTGTGGGCCTTGAGCATCTGCGTGGCCGGGGTTTCGCTCACATGCGCGGTTTTGCCTTCTTTTTTGGCCATGTCTACTATTGTTTTGATAGCGATTCGCGCTTTACCAATAAGCGCTTGCGACCCATTTTGCCATCAACCCTCAAAGCGCCGGGTCGCCCAGCTCCCAGCGGATGGCGTCAATCTGCGCCAGCAGCTCGGGCGACAGCTGCGTGCCCCAGGCGTCCAGGTCTTCGTCCAATTGCGCCAGCGAAGTCACGCCGATGATGGTGCTGGCCACCTGCCACTTGGTGTAGCAGAACGCCAGCGCCATGCGCGTGGGCGTGAGGCCGTGCTCGCGCGCGAGCTGGTTGTAGCGGCGCGCCGCCTGCAGAGCCTCGGGCCGGCCCCAGCGCTGCTTGCGCACCGATTCGTAGCGCGCCATGCGTGCGCCCTCGGGCGCACCGGGGCCAGTGGTGCCGCTGGCGTCGAACTTGCCCGTCAGCAGGCCGAAGGCCAGCGGCGAATAGGCCAGCAGCGACACGCCGAGGCGGTGACAGGTTTCATCGAGCGCGTTCTCGTACGTGCGGTTGAGCAGGCAGTACGGGTTCTGCACCGAGGCCACGCGCGGCAGGCCGTGCTGCTCGGCCAGGCGCACAAATTCATGCACGCCGTAGGGTGTTTCGTTCGACAGGCCGATGGCGCGCACCTTGCCCGCCTTGACCAGGCCCGCCAGCGCGTCGAGCTGCTCGTGGATAGGCGTCTGCGAAGTTTCCTTGGACGGGTCGTAGTAGCGCGTGCCGAAGGCGGGCACATGGCGCTCGGGCCAGTGGATCTGGTAGAGGTCGATCACATCGGTTTGCAGGCGGCGCAGGCTGCCCTCGCACGAGGCCACGATGTCGGCCGCCGTCATGCCTTTGCCCTCCCGGATCCACGGCATGCCGCGCGAGGGGCCAGCCACCTTGGTGGCCAGCACCACTTTCTGCCGCTGGCCGGGATGCTGCGCGAACCAGCGGCCCAGGATGGTTTCGGTGGCGCCAAACGTCTCGGCACGCGCGGGCACGGAATACATCTCGGCCGTGTCGAGGAAATTCACGCCGCGCCCGCAAGCACGGTCGAGGATGGCAAACGCATCCGGCTCGGCCACCTGCTCGCCAAAGGTCATGGTGCCCAGGCAGATGGGGGAAACGTTCAGGCCACTGTGGCCCAGGGAGACATTCTTCATAGGGGCGTAGGCAAAGAGCGAGATCGGGCCAGTTTACGGGGCATCGGCGGCGCCTGCAGCGTCACGCGTGCGACAACCCACCGGGACCAGGCAGATATACACAAAGCATTTGCTTGGTAATAATCCCCCCATGTACCAGGAACTCCAACCCGCGCGCAGCGAATTCGTCCCCATCCGCCAACTGAACTACCACGTGCGCCTGTGGGGCCCTGCCACCTCGGACCTGCCGCCGCTGGTGCTGGTGCATGGGTGGATGGACGTGTCGGCGTCGTACCAGTTCGTGGTCGATGCGTTCTCGCAGGCCTTTGCTCAGGGCCGCCGCATCATCGCGCCCGACTGGCGCGGCTTTGGGCTCACGGCACCGCCCGTGCCCACGGACCACTATTTCTTCCCCGACTACCTGGCCGACCTGGACCAGTTGCTGGACCATTACGCACCGGGCACTCCGGTCGATCTGGTGGGCCACAGCATGGGCGGCAACGTGGCCATGTTCTATGCCGGTGCCCGGCCCGCGCGCGTGCGCCGCCTGGTCAACCTGGAGGGCTTTGGGATGCCCGCCAGCAAACCCACCAAGGCCCCCAAGCGCTACGCCGAGTGGATGGACGAGCTCAAGGCCCTGCAGCGCGGCGAGATGGCCCTGAAAACCTACGACAGCGCCGACGGTGTGGCCCGCCGCCTGATGAAGACCAACCCGCGCCTGCCCCAGGACAAGGCCCAGTGGCTGGCCCGGCACTGGGCGCGCCCCAATGCTCAGGGGCAGTGGGAAATCCTGGGCGATGCCGCACACAAGATCACCAACGCCATGCTGTTCCGCCTGGAAGAGGCCCTGGCGCTGTACGCCGCCATCACCGCGCCAACGCTCAGTATCGAGGCCAGCGACGACAGCCTGGGCCTGTGGTGGAAGGGCCGCTACACGCTGGAGGAATACCACCAGCGCCTGCAAAGCGTGCCCGACTGCCGCATCGCGCGCGTCGAAGACGCAGGCCACATGCTGCACCACGACCAACCGCAGGCCGTGGCCGCATTGATCGAGGGTTTTCTGCAATCCAAGTAAAAAAGGCCTCTAGCGCCCTTAGATAGGGCGCTAGCAGCTATATTTTTGATAGCATCATCCACCCAGAGCGTGCCTGCGCGCACTGCAAGCCCGGGAGCGGCCCGCGCATGAGAAAATCGCGGGTTATTCAGAACACTCAGGATTGCACACCATGGAAGCAGAACGCATCAACCAGATCGGCAACACCCTCCAGGACTTGGCCGCGCGCACGGCCGAGTTACGGAGGTATCTTTGACTTCGATGCCAAATTTGAACGCCTGCGCACGGTAAACGCCTCGCTCGAAGACCCCTCGGTCTGGAACGACCCCAAGAAAGCCCAGGAGCTGGGCAAGGAGCAGAAGTCGCTCAACGGCGTCGTGCTCACGCTCGACAAGCTCACACGCGAGCTGGCTGACAACGCCGAACTGTTCGAGATGAGCAAGGAAGAAGGCGACGACGCGGGCCTGCAGACCATCGAAGCCGAGGCCGAGAAACTGCGCCCGCTGGTGGAGGAGCTGGAATTCCGCCGCATGTTCAGCAACGAGGCCGACCCGCTCAACTGCTTTGTGGACATCCAGGCCGGCGCTGGCGGCACCGAGGCCTGCGACTGGGCCAGCATGCTGCTGCGCCAGTACCTCAAGTACGCCGAGCGCAAGGGCTTCAAGGCCACGGTGGAAGAAGAAACCCCCGGCGATGTGGCCGGCATCAAGAGCGCCACCATCAAGATCGAGGGCGAGTACGCCTACGGCCTGCTGCGCACCGAAACCGGCGTGCACCGCCTGGTGCGCAAGAGCCCGTTCGACAGCTCGGGTGGGCGCCACACCTCGTTTGCCTCGCTGTTCGTCTATCCCGAGATCGACGACTCCATCGAGATCAACATCAACCCCGCCGACGTGCGCACCGACACCTACCGCGCATCGGGCGCGGGCGGTCAGCACATCAACAAGACCGACTCAGCCGTGCGCCTGACGCACATCCCCACCGGCATCGTGGTGCAGTGCCAGGACGGCCGCAGCCAGCACAGCAACCGTGACGTGGCCTGGCAACGCCTGCGCAGCCGCCTGTACGACTACGAGCTGCGCAAGCGCCAGGAAGAGCAGCAAAAGCTCGAAGACACCAAGACCGACGTGGGCTGGGGCCACCAGATCCGCAGCTACGTGCTGGACAACAGCCGCATCAAGGATCTGCGCACCAACGTCGAGATTTCCGCCACGCAAAAGGTGCTGGACGGTGACCTCGACGCCTTCATCGAAGCCTCGCTCAAGCAAGGCGTATAAGAAAGCAACCCATGCCACACCTGCGTGACGGGCAGGCGGCCCCTGCCGCCATCTTCCGTGCCGACTACCAGGCGCCCGCCTGGTGGATCGACAGCGTGGAACTCACCTTCGACCTGGACCCGGCCAAGACCCGCGTGCTCAACCGCATGCGCGTGCGCCGCAACGCTGCCGTGCCCGCGCAGCCCCTGCGCCTGGACGGCGAGGACCTGAACCTGGCCCGTGTGCTGGTGGGTGGTGCAGGCACCAGCTTCAAGATGGAAGGCCAGCAGCTCGTGCTGGAAAACCTGCCCGAAGGCACCGAGCCGGTGGAGCTGGAGATCTTCACCACCTGCGCCCCCGAGAAGAACACCCAGCTCTCGGGCCTGTACGTGAGCCAGGGCGCCTTCTTCACGCAGTGCGAGGCCGAGGGCTTCCGCCGCATCACCTACTTCCTGGACCGGCCCGACGTCATGGCCAGCTTCACCGTGCTGCTGCGCGCCGACAAGGCCGCGTACCCGGTGCTGCTGTCCAACGGCAACCTGGTCGAGCAGGGCGAGCTGGACGGCGGGCGCCACTTCGCCAAATGGGTTGATCCGCACAAGAAGCCCTGCTACCTGTTCGCCCTGGTGGCAGGCACGCTGGTAGCGCGCCAGCAGCGCATCGTCTCGCGTTCGGGCCAGGAGCATTTGCTGGAGGTGTATGTGCGCCCCGGCGACCTGGGCAAGACCGAACACGCCATGAACTCGCTCATGGCCAGCGTGGCCTGGGACGAGGCGCGCTTTGGCCTGCCTCTGGATCTGGAGCGCTTCATGATCGTCGCCACCAGCGACTTCAACATGGGCGCGATGGAGAACAAAGGCCTCAACATCTTCAACACCAAGTACGTGCTGGCCAGCGAAGCCACGGCCACCGATGCCGACTTCGCCCACATCGAAAGCGTGGTGGGGCACGAGTACTTCCACAACTGGACGGGCAACCGCGTCACCTGCCGCGACTGGTTCCAGCTCAGCCTGAAGGAAGGCCTGACCGTCTTCCGTGACCAGGAATTCAGCATGGATCTGGCGGGCAGCCCCTCGGCGCGCGCCGTCAAGCGCATCGAGGACGTGCGCGTGCTGCGCACCGCGCAGTTCCCCGAGGACGCAGGCCCCATGGCCCACCCGGTACGGCCCGACAGCTACATCGAGATCAACAACTTCTACACCGTCACCATCTACGAAAAGGGCGCCGAGGTGGTGCGCATGCAGCACAACCTGGTGGGCCGTGAGGGTTTCGCGCGGGGCATGAAGCTCTACTTCGAGCGCCACGACGGCCAGGCCGTGACCTGTGACGATTTCGCCCAGGCCATTGCAGACGCCAACCCTGGGTCTGAGCTGGCCCAGCGGCTGGAGCAGTTCAAGCGCTGGTACAGCCAGGCCGGCACGCCGCATGTGCGCGCCACGGGCCAGTACGACGCCGCAGAGCGCCGCTACACCCTCACCCTCACGCAAAGCTGCGCGCCCACGCCGGGCCAGCCCAGCAAGGCGCCCTTCGTCATCCCGGTGGAGCTGGGCCTGCTCACGCAGGACGGACGCGCCCTGCCCCTGCAACTCGATGGCGAAGCCGCCCCCGGCACTACCACGCGCACCGTGGTGCTGGCCGATGAGAGCCTGCAGCTCACCTTCGTGAATGTGGACAGCGCCCCCGTGCCCTCGCTGCTGCGGGCTTTTAGCGCCCCGGTGGTGCTGGACTGCGACTACAGCGATGCCGCGCTGCTGACCCTGCTGGCGCACGACAGCGACGCCTTCAACCGCTGGGAAGCCGGCCAACGCCTGGCACTGCGTATTGCTATCAAAACAATAGCTGATAGCGCAATACTGACGGGCGCTGAAGGCCAAATTGATCAAAACATTCTGCCCGACAACTTCGTTCAGGCCATGCGCGGCGTGCTGCGCCACCCTGGGCTGGATGCCGCGTTCAAGGAGCTGGCGCTCACCCTGCCCTCGGAAACCTACATCGCCGAGCAGCTGGATGTGGTCGATCCGCAGCGCGTGCACGCCGTACGCGAGGCCATGCGCCTGCAACTGGCCCTGGCGCTGCAGGACGACTGGCAGTGGGCCTACGAGCAACACCAGCAGACGGGCGCCTACCGGCCCGACGCAGTCTCTGCCGGACGCCGCGCCCTCGCAGGCATGGCCTTGTCCATGCTGTGCCTGGCCGCGCGCACCACGGGCGACCAGGTCTGGCCCGGCAAGACCTACCAGCGCTTCAAGACCGCAGGCAACATGACCGACCGCTTCAACGCCCTGGCCGCCCTGGTGGGCAGTGGCAACGCGCTGGCGGCACCGGCGCTGGAGCGCTTCCACGCACTCTTCAGGCACGAACCGCTGGTCATCGACAAGTGGTTTGCACTGCAGGCCGGCAGCCCCGACCGCGGCGGCAACGTGCTGCCCACGGTGCGCCAGCTCATGCAGCATGCGGACTTCAGCCTCAAGAACCCCAACCGCGCGCGCAGCCTGATCTTCAGCTACTGCAGCGCCAACCCTGGCGCCTTCCACCGCCGGGATGCAGCGGGCTACGTGTTCTGGAGCGAGCGCGTGATCGAGCTCGATGCCATCAACCCGCAGGTCGCAGCACGCCTGGCCCGCGCCATGGACCGCTGGAAGAAACTGGCTGAACCCTGGCGCACCGCCGCCCGTGAAGCCATCGCCCGCGTGGCCGCACGCGAACACCTGAGCAATGATGTGCGCGAGGTCGTCACCCGCGCACTGGCCGACGAATAAGGAGAACCCGCATGGCAAAACGCATCAGCCTCACCCGCTACCTGGTGGAACAGCAGCGCGTGGCAGGCCACATCCCCTCTGAACTGCGCCTGCTGCTCGAAGTGGTGGCCCGCGCCTGCAAGAGCATCAGCCAGGCCGTCAACAAAGGCGCCCTGGGCGGCGTGCTCGGCAGCGCCGAGAGCGAAAACGTGCAGGGCGAAATGCAGAAGAAGCTCGACATCATCGCCAACGAGGTGCTGATCGAGGCCAACGAATGGGGAGGCCACCTGGCCGCCATGGCCAGCGAGGAAATGGACGGCATCTACGTGGTGCCCAACCGCTATCCCCAGGGCGAATACCTGCTGCTGTTCGATCCCCTCGACGGTTCATCCAACATCGATGTGAACGTGAGCATCGGCACCATCTTCAGCGTGCTCAAGATGCCGGAAGACGACCGCGGCGTGGACGAAGGCGACTTCCTGCAGCCCGGCAGCCACCAGGTGGCCGCGGGCTACTGCGTCTACGGCCCGCAGACCACGCTGGTGCTCACCGTGGGCGACGGCGTGGCCATGTTCACGCTCGACCGCGAGCAGGGTTCGTTCGTGCTGACCCAGGAGAACGTGCGCATTCCCGAAGACACCAAGGAATTCGCCATCAACATGAGCAACATGCGCCACTGGGACGAGCCCGTGCGCCGCTACATCGACGAATGCCTGCAGGGCAAGGAAGGGCCGCGCGGCAAGGACTTCAACATGCGCTGGATCGCCAGCATGGTGGCCGATGTGCACCGCATCATGACGCGCGGCGGCATCTTCATGTACCCCTGGGACAAACGCGAACCCAACAAGCCCGGCAAGCTGCGCCTGCTGTACGAAGCCAACCCCATGGGCTGGCTCGTCGAGCAAGCCGGCGGAGCCGCCACCAACGGCCGCCAGCGCATCCTCGACATCCAGCCCACCCAGTTGCATGAACGCGTCAGCGTGATCCTCGGCTCAAAAAATGAGGTCGAGCGCGTGACAAGCTACCATTCCACGCTATAATTTGAGGCTTACGCCGGTGTAGCTCAGTCGGTAGAGCAGCTCATTCGTAATGAGAAGGTCGGGTGTTCGATTCATCTCTCCGGCACCAAGTCAGTAAAGAAAAAACCCCGCTATCGTTCCGATAGCGGGGTTTTTTCTTTGGCCACACTATGTCGTCGCACTGACACGCCCAATAAAAAAGCCCCGGCCTGTGAAGGTCGGGGCTGGAGTGTCATCGGCACACACCCGTCGGGGCATGTACCAAACACCTGTCTATGCTTACTTGGCGGCTTCGGAAGCTGCTGCGGGAGCAGCCGGTGCTGCCTCGGATGCTGCAGGAGCGGCGGCAGGTGCAGAAGCTGCTTCTGCAGCAGCGGAAGCGGCCTCGACGGCAGGAGCGGCCGGTGCTGCAGGAGCGGCAGCAGGTGCGGGCGCGGGAGCAGGTGCCGGCTCTTCCTTCTTGCCACAGGCAGCCAGGGCGGCAGCAGCGATCAGGGAAGCGATGACGAGGGACTTGTTCATTTCAGGTTTTCCTTGAGGAGGGTCAAAAAAACGAAGATCAGGTATTTCGACTGATTTCAGCCAAAATTTGCTTTGGCAGTACGTTGATACAGGCCAAAGCGCTATCAAAAAATCAGCTGGCGATTGTATTGCGAATTCGTCAATAGTGAAAAACACCAATCCGCATACACCCTGGGCTGCATTGCCTATAACTGACGGCGGCCTGACATGGTTGACATGATTTCCACACAAACCACGGACTCACAGCCCCAGGGTGGTCGCCGGAAATCCCGGAGCACTCTTGCTGCGCACCCACTCCCCCAACACCTCTTGCAGCAGCACCCGGCGCGAGGGCTCTGTTCCCGTCACACCCGCACAGCGGTCGGGGTCCAGACGATGAAGAACCCACTGCGGGGACCAGATGGCGCTGGGAATGTCCAAAGGGTCGGCCGCTGGGCAGGCGCGGCAAGTCAGGATGTGGTCCCAGGTGGTACGCCATCGCACCAACCGGGCGTGGCGTCGAATCACCTCGTTGTAGTTGCAGGCCAGAAAGGTGAGGCGTCTGCCGCCACGGGCCCATTCCTGCAGCGATTCGACCACCGCACGCTCACCCAGCGGCCAGTCATGAAAATCGGCATCGCTCAGGATGATCTCGCGCCAACCCTCGCGGGCAGCGGTTGCCAGCGCATCGCGCACCAACTGCTGAAAGGCCTCGCGCCCACTGAAACGCCCCTCCGGGAGCGTCTGTACTGCGTTGCTTTGGGGGGGCTGCGGATCGATGGTCATGGTGCACTCCGGGCATGGATGGGCCAAACTGCGACAATTCTCGTATGGAAATCAAACATCAATGTGTAGTGGCGCTGACTTGGGTGCTCAAGGACACCCTCGGCGAAGAGCTGGACGTACTCGACGATCCAGTTGAGTTTCTGGTGGGCGGCAACGATCTGCTCGCGCGCATCGAGGAAGCACTGCAGGGCCACCGCGTGGGCGATACGCTGGCACTGCACCTGGAGCCGGAGGATGCGTTTGGCGACTACCAGGATCAGCTGCTGTTTCTGGAGCCGCGCTCACTGTTTCCGGACAGCCTTGAAGAAGGCATGACCATTGAGGGCCACGCCCTGCCTGCGGGCTGCAATGCCGATGCGCCGCGCGATGTGCTGTACACCATCAGCGAAATCTACCCCGAGCACATGGTACTCGACGGAAACCATCCCCTGGCGGGCATCGCCCTGCGCCTCCAACTGAAAGTGTGTGCCATACGGGAAGCCACGGTGGATGAAGTCGGGCGCGGCACCGCAGGCACCGGGTTCTTTCGCGTACAGCCTCAGGCACCGGGCAGTGCATCACTGCACTGAACCAGACCACGGGCAATCCAGCACCGGTCTGACCCCGGCTCAATAGCGCGATATCTGGCCATTGACCATGCGCACGGGATCGCCCACGCGCAAGTCGCCGACGGAAGGCACGTCATACACCCGCTGCCCACCGCGGTCGAGCCGGATGGTGATGCGGTAGGCCCCCTGGGCAGACTGATTGCGCTCTTCAATGGCGTTGCCAGCCACCGCCCCGCCCACCACGCCCACGGCCGTGGCAGCGGCGCGGCCACTGCCCTTGCCGACCTGGTTGCCAATCAGGCCACCGACCACGGCACCAATGACAGCGCCAGCCCCGGTGGACTGCCCCTGGTGATAGCCCTGCAGCCACTGAATGTGGGTGACACGCCCATACTCCGTAGCGGCTGGTGCATGCGCCGGGTAACCGCCTTGATAGGTCCCTTGAGGGTAAGCCTGCGGGGCCGGGCGCTGGTGCGCGCAAGCAGACAAGAGCCCGACCGCGACAGCTGCGCAGACAAGCGCGCTGGCGCGCGCACGCCGATGGTTGTGGGGTTGATTCAAGCGAACCTCCTAGTGAAAGAATGGACTGTCAATACAACCATTGAACGCCTGTCCAGCCACACCCCACTGCCGGGCGACAGCCGGACTGCCCGTAAGAAGCCGCCCCACCCCGCCGTACGAACCGTCCTACAGGCGCCGATGTTCAACGCGAACCGGTGGAGCCGTAGCCCCCCTCGCCACGCGCGCTGGATTGGGAAAACTCGCTGACCACGTTGAACTGGGCCTGGACCACCGGCACGATGACCATTTGCGCCAGGCGCTCCATGGGCTCGATGGTGAAGGCCTGGTCGCTGCGGTTCCAGGCGCTGACCATGAGTTGCCCCTGGTAGTCACTGTCGATCAGACCCACCAGATTGCCCAGCACAATGCCATGCTTGTGGCCCAGGCCAGAGCGCGGGAGGATCAACGCCGCGTAGCCCGGGTCGCACAGGTGGATGGCAATGCCCGTGGGCACCAGATGCCAGGCGTTGGGTTCCAGCGTGAGCGGCGCATCCAGGCAGGCCCGCAGGTCGAGCCCGGCGCTGCCGGGCGTGGCGTAGGCGGGGAGTTGCTCCGCCATGCGCGGATCCAGTATCTTGACGTCAATCTTCACTTGCGTTTTCCTGCGTTCTTTTGCTGCGCCAGATCGGCCAGCTGTTTCTTGAGTTGCGCTAGGCCTTGGTCTGCGTTCGCAACCCCTGGCAGCGTCAGGACGGTGCGCACCATGCTCGCCACCCGGCCCAGGCCCCACCATACGAAGGCCGTGGCAAACAGCCCCCACCAGGAGCCCTGTTCCAGCACGAAGAGCATCAGCACCTGCACCACCACCGACAGCAGCAGCACACCGCGCACCGCACGCACGACTCGGGACAAAGGCTCCCACACCGAGTACGGTCCGGGCGCCACAGCCTTGCCCTGCACAGCACCCACGGCCTCCGTACGCTTGCCCGGCCCAGCCTTGGGATTTGGCCGCGTGGCCGGACTGGAAGCCTGCAGCAAACGCCCTGCGGACTGAGCACCAGGCACTGCACCGCTGAGCCGCTCCACATAGGCAGCAAAGTCGCCGTGGGGCGGGGTATCCCATTCGGGCTTGGGTGCAATGGACATGGTCTGCCTCCTGTCGAACCCACAAGGGGCTCAGGGCAATCGTTGGGCAATCTCCGCAACCAACTGGCGCGCCAGCGTGCGCTTACTGGCATGGGGCAGTTCGCGGTGCCCCGTGGCATCGACCAGCAGCAGCGCATTGTCGTCCTGACCAAACGTCGCCGGGCCGATGTTGCCCACCAGCAGCGGCACGCCCTTGCGTTCGCGCTTGGCGCTGGCGTGCGCGAGCAGGTCGTGGCTCTCGGCCGCGAAACCGACGCAGAACAGGCTGCCTGCGCGTGCGCGCGGCGACTGCGCCACCGTGGCCAGGATGTCCGGGGTCTCGACGAAGCCCAGCACGGGGGTCTGTCCCGAGCCGTCCTTCTTGATCTTCTGCTCGGCCTGCGTGGCCGGGCGCCAATCAGCCACCGCCGCGGTTGCTATGAAAACAGTAGCTGACTGCGCCCGTGGCTCGGTCGCCGCAAGCATTTCCTGCGCAGAACGTACGTTCACGCGCTGCACGCCGCGCGGCGTGGGCAGGTGCACGGGGCCCGCCACCAGCGTGACCTCGGCGCCAGCCTCGCGGGCCGCGCGGGCGATGGCAAAGCCCATCTTGCCGCTCGAATGGTTGGTGATGCCGCGCACCGGGTCGATGGCCTCGAACGTGGGCCCCGCCGTGACCAGCACCTTCTGCCCCGCCAGCAACTTGGGCGTGAAGAAGGCGATCACCTCCTCCAGCAGCTCCGCCGGTTCGAGCATGCGGCCGTCGCCGGTCTCGCCGCAGGCCTGGTCGCCGTTGCCCACGGCCAGCACCGTGGCGCCGTCCTGCGCCACCTGGGCCAGGTTGCGCTGCGTGGCCGGGTGCGCCCACATCTCGCGGTTCATGGCCGGCGCCAGCAGCAACGGCACGCGCTCCTGCGGGCGCGCCAGGCACAGCAGGCTCAGCAGCTCGTCGGCCCGACCCTGGGCCAGGCGGGCGATGAAGTCCGCGCTGCACGGCGCGATCAGAATGGCATCGGCCTCGCGCGAGAGGTTGATGTGCGGCATGTTGTTGGCCTCGCGCGCATCCCACTGCGAGCCGTACACGGGCCGGTTCGACAGCGCCTGCATGGTCACGGGCGTGATGAACTGGGCGGCCGCCTCGGTCATCACCACCTGCACGGTGGCCCCCTCCTTGATGAGGGCACGGCACAGCTCCGCCGATTTGTAACAGGCTACGCCTCCACTGAGGCCCAGGACGATGTGTTTGCCGGCAAGCTCTTTCATGGGCCGCAATTTAGCAGACAGAACCCCCACTCACGGCACGCGGACGATGGCAGGACGGGGCCGCCCTCTATAATCCCAATTTCCCACCACCTTAAAAAGACATGACCAAATTTGTCTTCGTCACCGGCGGTGTGGTGTCTTCCCTGGGCAAGGGAATCGCCTCAGCCTCCCTTGCCGCGATCCTCGAATCGCGCGGCCTCAAAGTCACCCTCATCAAGCTCGACCCGTACATCAACGTGGACCCGGGCACCATGTCCCCGTTCCAACACGGCGAAGTGTTCGTGACGGACGACGGCGCCGAAACCGACCTCGACCTCGGCCACTACGAGCGTTTCATCGAAACGCGCATGAAGAAGGCCAACAACTTCACCACCGGCCGCATCTACCAGTCGGTGCTGGAGAAGGAACGCCGGGGCGACTACCTCGGCAAGACGGTGCAGGTGATCCCGCACGTCACCAACGAGATCCAGGAATACATCAAGCGCGGCGCCGGTGTAGGCACCGACGATGCCGTGGACGTGGCCATCGTCGAAATCGGCGGCACCGTGGGCGACATCGAATCGCTCCCCTTCCTCGAAGCCGTGCGCCAGCTCAGCCTCAAGCTGGGCCCGAACAACGCCGCCTTCGTGCACCTGACCTACGTGCCCTTCATCGCGGCTGCCGGCGAGCTCAAGACCAAGCCCACGCAGCACACGGTGCAGAAGCTGCGCGAAATCGGCATCCAGCCCGACGCGCTGCTGTGCCGTGCCGACCGCCGCATTCCTGAAGACGAGCGCGGCAAGATCTCGTTGTTCACCAACGTGCCCGAATGGGGCGTGATCAGCATGTGGGACGTGGACACCATCTACAAGGTGCCGCGCATGCTGCACGAGCAGGGCCTGGACGGCCTGATCTGCGACAAGCTGCGCCTGAACACCCCGCCCACCAGCCTCAAGCGCTGGGACGCGCTGGTGCATGAGACCGAGCACCCACAGGGCGAGGTCACCATCGCCATGGTCGGCAAATACGTCGATCTGTCCGACAGCTACAAGTCGGTCAACGAGGCGCTGCGCCACGCCGGCATGCAGAACCATGTGCGCGTGAAGATCGACCATGTCGATTCAGAAACCATGGAAGGCCCGGACGCCGCAGAGAAGCTGGCCCGTTACGACGCCATCCTGGTGCCCGGCGGCTTCGGCCAGCGCGGCGTGGAAGGCAAGATCAACACCGCCCGCTATGCGCGCGAGCACAAGGTGCCCTACCTGGGCATTTGCCTGGGCATGCAGGTGGCCACCATCGAATACGCGCGCCACGTGGCGGGCCTCGAAGGCGCCAACAGCACCGAGTTCGACCCGGACTGCAAGCACCCCGTCATCGCCCTCATCACCGAATGGAAGGATGCGGACGGCAGCATCCAGAAGCGCGACGCCAGCTCCGATCTGGGCGGAACGATGCGCCTGGGCGCGCAAAGCTCCGACGTGCAGCCAGGCACGCTGGCCCACAGCATCTACGGCGACGTGGTGACCGAGCGCCACCGCCACCGCTACGAAGCCAACGTGAACTACCTCGACCCGTTGCGCAAGGCGGGCCTGGTGATCTCGGCGCTGACGCAGCGCGAGCACCTGACCGAGATCGTCGAGCTGCCGCACAGCGTGCACCCCTGGTACATCGGCGTGCAGTTCCACCCCGAGTTCAAGTCCACCCCATGGAACGGCCACCCGCTGTTCAACGCCTTCATCAAGGCGGCCGTCGAGCACCAGAAGGCCACCAAAGCCTGAAGGAACGCACCATGCAACTCTGCGGATTCGACGTCGGCCTCGACCAGCGCTTCTTCCTGATCGCTGGCACCTGCTCCATCGAAAGCCTGCAGATGTCGCTGGACGTCGCGGGCCAGCTCAAGGAGACCTGCACGGCGCTGGGCATTCCGCTGATCTACAAGGGCTCGTTCGACAAGGCCAACCGCTCGTCCGGCACCAGCCAGCGCGGCGTGGGGCTGGACGCAGGCCTGAAGATCCTCGATGAAGTGCGCCGCCAACTGCAGCTGCCCATCCTGACCGATGTGCACGAAGCCGCCCAGGTGGCCGAGGTGGCCAGCGTGGTGGACGTGCTGCAGACGCCGGCCTTCCTGTGCCGCCAGACCGACTTCATCCGCGCCGTGGCACAGTCCGGCAAGCCGGTGAACATCAAGAAGGGGCAGTTCCTCGCACCCTGGGACATGAAAAACGTCATCGACAAGGCCCGTGCCGCCGCCAAGGAAGCCGGACTGTCGGAAGACCGCTTCCTCGCCTGCGAGCGCGGCGTGAGCTTCGGCTACAACAACCTCGTGGCCGACATGACCAGTCTGGCCGAAATGCGCAACTCCGGCGCGCCCGTGGTGTTCGACGTGACCCACTCGGTGCAAAAGCCCGGCGGCCTGGGTGCCGTGAGCGGCGGCGCGCGCGAGATGGTGCCGGTGCTGGCCCGTGCGGGCGTGGCGGTGGGCGTGGCGGGGCTGTTCATGGAAACGCACCCCAAGCCCGCCGAGGCCTGGTCGGATGGGCCCAACGCGGTGCCGCTCAAGCACATGCGGGCCTTGCTCGAAACCCTGGTGGCGCTCGACGACGTCACCAAAAAGAACGGTTTTCTCGAAAACAACTTTGGAGCCTGAGAACATGCCCAGTGGCTACGTCATCGCCAACGTGCGCGTCACCAACCCCGCGCAGTACGAGGAATACAAGAAATGGTCCACCGCGGCCTTCCAGGCCCACAACGCCGAGATCTGCGTGCGCGGTGGCCAGGTCGAGGTGATGGAAGGCGACTGGACGCCCGAGCGCCTGGTGATCGCCAAGTTCCCCAGCTTCGAGGCGGCCAAGGCCTTCTACCATTCGCCCGAGTACGGCAAGGCCCGCGCCGCGCGCGAGGGTGCCGCCATCATGCGCCTGGTCTGCGTCGAAGGCCTTTGATACTCCCAATTTGATAGCTTCCAGCGCTTACCGGATAAGGGCTGGATGCCGATTTGATTTGAAACTCTCGCAAAAAGGAAACCCATGAGTGCCATCGTTGACATCGTAGGCCGCGAAGTGCTGGACAGCCGCGGCAACCCCACCGTCGAATGCGACGTGCTGCTGGAAAGCGGCGTGATGGGCCGCGCCGCCGTGCCCTCGGGCGCCTCCACCGGCTCGCGTGAAGCCATCGAGCTGCGCGACGGCGACAAGAGCCGCTACCTGGGCAAGGGCGTGCTCAAGGCCGTGGAGCACATCAACACCGAGATCTCCGAGGCCGTGCTGGGCCTGGACGCCTCCGAGCAGGCCTTCCTCGACAAGACCCTGATCGACCTCGACGGTACCGACAACAAGAGCCGCCTGGGCGCCAATGCCATGCTGGCCGTCTCCATGGCCGTGGCCCGCGCCGCCGCCGAAGAGTCCGGCCTGCCGCTGTACCGCTACCTCGGCGGCATGGGCGGCATGCAGCTGCCCGTGCCGATGATGAACGTCATCAATGGCGGCGCGCACGCCAACAACAGTCTGGACCTGCAGGAGTTCATGATCATCCCCGTGGGCGCCCCCTCCTTCCGTGAGGCCGTGCGCTGGGGCGCCGAGGTGTTCCACGCCCTGAAGAAGATCATCCACGACAAGGGCATGAGCACCGCCGTGGGTGATGAAGGCGGCTTTGCGCCTTCCGTGGAGAACCACGAAGCCGCCATCCAGCTCATCCTGCAAGCCATCGACGCCGCCGGCTACACCGCCGGTGAACAGATCGCCCTGGGCCTGGACTGCGCCGCCAGCGAGTTCTACAAGGACGGCATGTACGTGCTCGAAGGCGAAGGCGGCCTGCGCCTGACCGCCCAGCAGTGGACCGACATGCTCGCCACCTGGTGCGACAAGTACCCCATCATCTCCATCGAGGACGGCATGCACGAGGGCGACTGGGACGGCTGGAAGATCCTGACCGAGCGCCTGGGCAAGAACGTGCAGCTGGTGGGCGACGACCTGTTCGTCACCAACACCAAGATCCTCAAGGAAGGCATCGACAAGCGCATCGCCAACTCGATCCTCATCAAGATCAACCAGATCGGCACGCTGACCGAAACCTTCTCCGCGATCGAGATGGCCAAGCGCGCGGGCTACACCGCCGTGATTTCGCACCGCTCGGGCGAAACCGAAGACAGCACCATCGCCGACATCGCCGTGGGCACCAACGCCGGCCAGATCAAGACCGGCTCGCTCTCGCGCTCGGACCGCATCGCCAAGTACAACCAACTGCTGCGCATCGAGGAAGACCTGGGCGACATCGCGCACTACCCTGGCCGCGCTGCTTTCTACAACCTGCGCTGAGCGCGCTGTAGCGCTGTCCCATGGGCACACGATTGCTGCCATTGGTGCTGCTGGCCTTGCTGGTAGCCGTACACGCCCAGCTCTGGCTGGGCCGTGGCAGCCTTCCGCGCGTCCAGGAAATGCAGCGCCAGATCGACGCCCAAAAGGCCGCCAATGCCCAGGCCAGCCAGGCCAACGAGCGCCTGGCCTCTGAGGTGCAGGACCTCAAGGAGGGCCTGGACATGGTCGAGGAAAAAGCCCGCAGCGAGCTGGGCATGGTCAAGCAGGGAGAGGTGTACGTACAGTACACACAGAAATAGGGGTATCCCCCTGGGGCGCTTCGCGCCTTCCGCCTTCTCCCGAATGGCTGCGCCATTCGGGAAGAGGTACGCCACCAGCGTGGCGGGGCGGCCCTTGCGCGGTGGCTGCTGGCCTGACCGCGCCCGCTTCACACAAGTCGGGCTGAACCTCGGTGTCAGTGGTCAGTGCAGCGTGGGAGAGGCCGGAGAATCCGACGGCTGCGCCACGGGCGCTGCCGTGAACAGGCTGGCAGCATCCACAGCGTCAAAGCGGTATTGCTGACCGCAGTATTCGCAACCCACTTCAATATGGCCTTGCTCGGCCACGATGCCTTCGGCTTCGGCCTGGCCCAGGCCCTGGAGCATGCGGCCCACGCGCTCGCGTGAGCAGGTGCACGCAAAGCGTGGGCCTTGCGCGCCCTGCAGGGGCTCGAAGCGCACCAGTTTTTCTTCCCAGAACAGCCGACGCAGGATGGTGTCGGCATCGAGCGTGAGGAGTTCCTCGCGCGTCAGGCTCGCGGCCAGGTGCGCAATGCGGTTGTAGTCCTCGTTGCGACCGATCTGGTCTTCGTTCTCGCTGTGGCTGAGCGAGCCCGCCAGGTTGCCCTCGCCCTTGACCGGCATGCGCTGGATCAGCAGACCTGCGGCCACCTTGTCGTCGGCCGCCAGCACCAGCACGGTATCGAGCTGCTCGGACTGCAGCATGTAGTGCTGCAGCACGTCGGACAGGCGTTCAAGCTTTTCGTGCTGGTCGCCGTGCAGCGGCACCACGCCTTGGTACGGCTGCTGGCCCGGCAGGCGGTCTTTGGGATCCAGCGTGATGGCGCAGCGCCCGCCGCCATGCAGGTTGACCATCTGGCTCAAGCGCGCATCCTCGGGCACCTCACCCAGCACCGTGGCCGTGGCACGCAGGCTCAGGTCGGGCTGCACCTCGGCCACCGCCAGCTTGATCGGGCCGTCGCCAAACACCTGCAACACCAAAGCGCCATTGAACTTGATGTTGGCCTCCATCAGCACGGCAGCAGCAGCCATTTCGCCCAGCAGCGCACGCACCGGCTCCGGGTACGGCCCGGTGGCCGTGTTGCCCGCGCGGCGTGCCAGGATTTCACTCCAGGCATCGGTCAGGCGCACCAGCATGCCGCGCACGGGCAGGCCGTCGAAAAGAAACTTGTGTAGTTCAGACACGAAGGGGTTCCAGAAAGGTTCAGCCGATCTTGCGCAGGCCGCTCTTGAAGCGGCGGGCGTTCTCGATGTAATGCAGCGCGCTCAGGCGCAGGCCCTCCATCTGCTCGGGCGTCAGTTGGCGTACCACCTTGGCAGGGCTGCCGATGATCATGGAGCCGTCGGGAAATTCCTTGCCCTCGGTCACCAGCGCACCAGCACCCACCAGGCAGTTCTTGCCGATCTTGGCACCATTGAGAATGACGGCACCAATGCCGATGAGCGATTCATCGCCGATGGTGCAGCCATGCAGCATGACCTGGTGGCCCACGGTCACGCGCTCGCCCACCACCAGGGGCTTGCCGTAGTCGGCGTGCAGCACACTGGCGTCCTGGATGTTGGAGCCCGCGCCGATGGTGATGCTCTCGGTGTCCCCGCGCACCACGGTGCCAAACCACACGCTGGCGTCCTCGCCCAGCACCACCCGGCCCATGACCTGGGCGCTGTCCGCCACCCAGCTACTGGCAGCCATCTGGGGCGCCACACCGTCGAGTTCGTAGATTGCCATGTCCAGCACTCCCAAGCTGCCCTTGGTTACACAAAGCCCTGCCAACGGGCTTCGCAGCAGGGCCTAGAATTGTAAGGATCACGCGCAACCCCGGCTGCGGGCAGGGTATGCAGGGCACTTTCTCGGCGACAGTCCCTTGGTGCCCACCATCTTTACAATCCGCGCCCTCCCGCACGCATTGCACCTCCCTCTTGGAAAGCCTTTTCATGTCAAGCACCCCAGTTCCCGCCGGTCAAGCGACCACCTCGCAGGACGCCAGCCTGACATCCGTGGCGCTGATCGCGCGCCAGGCGATCGTGAATTCACAGCACGTCGTCATCGGCTACGAGCTGTTCAACCGTTCGCGCTCAGGCCAGGCCCACACGGCCGCCAGCGATGTGGCGCTGGTGTTCACGGCCCTGTCGCACGCTGGCTCGGATGAGCTGGTCGGCAAGAAGCTCATCTTCGTCAACTGCACCCACGAGAGCCTGACCGGCGGCCACCTGGAGTTGGTCGATCCTGAGAAGGTGGTACTCGAAATCTCCCCGCTGGGCCATGCGGCCTCCGAGGAAGTGGCTGCGCGACTGCCCATCCTGCAAGGCCTGCGCGACCGCGGATTCCACCTGGCGTTCAACCATACGGTGTTGCAGTCGCCCTATGCAGCCTGGCTGCCCTTGGCCGACTACATCAAGTTCGATCTGTCGGTGCTGGCCCAGGACCAGCTGGCCGTACTCCTCAACTATGCCAACCGCCGCAGCCAAGCGGAGCTGATTGCCGAAAAGGTCGAGAACGCGCAGCAGTACGACTTTGCATCCAGCCAGGGTGTGCAGATGTTTCAGGGCTATTGGTTTGCGCGTCCTTCCCTGGTGCAGACCAAGCTGGTGGCGCCGTCGCAGGCGGCCATTCTGGAACTCATCAACCTGGTGCGCAAACAGGCCAGCACGGACGAGATCGAAGAAGTGCTCAAAAAGGATGCCGGCCTGGCCTTCAACCTGATGCGGCTCATCAATTCGGCGGGCCTGGGCATGTCGCGCGAAGTCACTTCGTTCCGCCAGGCCGTCATGCTGCTGGGCCTGAAAAAGCTGTTCCGCTGGGCCGCATTGCTGCTGACGGCCTCGCGCGCCAACGGCACGCCATCGTCTGTGGGGCAGACCGCCGTCGTGCGCGGCCGCCTGATGGAGCTGCTGGCCCTGGAAACCGTCTCCCAGGAAGAGGCCGACGAGGCCTTTGTGGTTGGTATCTTTTCGCTGCTGGACGTCATGCTTCGCATGCCCATGGAAGAAGCGCTCGCTCTGTTGAGCGTTCCGGAAGCAGTGCGCGCCGCATTGCTGCACCGGGAGGGCTTTCTGGGCGATCTGCTCAAGCTGGCCGAGGCCTGTGAGTCCAGCGATGACGACGCCTTCCACCATGCCGCCAGCACCTTGCACCTGAGCAGCGCACAGATCAATGGCGCCCACCTCCAAGCCCTGGCCTGGGCCGACCATGTGACCGACTGAAGCGCCTAGAATCGAAGGGTTCCATCGACCCAAGCACCATGTCCAGCACCCAAGAAGAATCCCCCTCCACGCCAGAGCTGCCGCCGGAAGACGGACTGGCCGCACTGATCGCCCGCCAGGCCATCGTGGATGAACACCGTGCCGTCTTTGGCTACGAGCTGTTTGACCGCACCACGGCGCTGGATTCGCACACCGCCGCCAGCGATGCCGCACTGCTGTTCAACGCCTTGTCGCATGGCGGCGCAGAGGCCTTGGTGGGCAAGAAGCTGGTGTTCATCAACTGCACCCACGAAAGCCTGGCCAGCGGCCACCTGGAACTGGTGCATCCGGACAAGGTGGTGCTGGAGATTCCCCCGCTGCCGGACGGTGCCACCCCCGAAGACATCGAGGCCTGCGTGGTCCAGTTCGAGGCCTTGAACAAGCGAGGGTTCAAGCTGGCGTTCAACCAGAATGTGCTACGCAAAGCCTATGCGTGCTGGTTGCCGCGCGCCGCTTACATCAAGCTGGACATGAAGGCCTTCAAGCCCGAGCTGGCGGCTCCCCTGGTCAAATTTGCCAGCACCAACAGCCAGGCCAAACTGGTGGCCGAAAAGGTGGAAACGGCCGAGCAGTACCAGCTTATGGCGGATTTGGGCGTCAAGCTGTTCCAGGGCTTCTGGTTTGCGCAGCCCTCGCTGGTGCAGACCAAAACGCTGCGGCCATCACAAGCCATCATCATCCAGTTGATCAACCTGATCCGCAAACAGGCCAGCTCTTCCGAAATCGAGGATCTGCTCAAAAAGGATCCGACACTCTCGTTCAACCTGCTGCGCTTCATCAATTCCTCGGGCTTTGGTCTGCAGTGCGAAATCACCTCCTTCAAACATGCGGTGATGATCCTGGGCCTCAAAAAACTGTTCCGCTGGGCAGCCCTGCTGCTGACCACCTCGCGCAACAGCGGATCGGCACCGGCCATAGGCACCACGGCGGTGGTGCGTGGGCGCCTGATGGAACTGCTGGCGACCGAACTGCTGTCCCCCGAGGAATGCGACAACGCCTTTGTGGTCGGTGTGTTTTCGCTGCTCGACGCCATGCTGGGCATTCCGCTGGACAAAGCCCTGGAATCCGTGGCACTGCCCCAGCCCGTGATCGATGCCTTGCTGCACAACTCGGGCGTGTACGCCCCCTTCCTGGCATTGACCAAAGCCTGTGAGAGTGGCGACGAAGCCGCCTTTGCCCACAACACCGAGCTGCTGCACCTCTCCGGCCGCCAGGTCAACATGGCCCACCTGGAAGCGCTGGCCTGGGCCGACAGCCTGGAAGCCGCGTGATCGCAGCACACTCACCCGCGTGGGTGGTGCTGCGCGTGCAACTGGCGCAGGCGCTCACGCGCCACATGGGTATAGATGGTGGTGGTGGAAATATCCGCATGCCCCAACAGCAACTGCACCACGCGCAGATCAGCCCCATGGTTGAGCAAATGGGTGGCAAAGGCATGGCGCAGCGTATGGGGTGACAGCGGCGCGGTGATGCCCGCAATGCCTGCGTACTTTTTGACCAGCATCCAGAACATCACCCGGGTCATGCCTGCGCCACGGGCAGTCACAAACAGGTCTTCGGTCTGCTGCCCGGCCAGGATGGCCGACCTGGCTTCCTGCAGATAGCGCTCCAGCCACTGCCTGGCCACTTCGCCAAAGGGCACCAAACGCTCCTTGCTGCCTTTGCCGAGCACACGCAGCACACCCTCGCTCATGCCCAGATGCCAGGTCTTGAGCGCCACCAACTCTGACACCCGCAGACCACTGGCATACATCAGTTCCAGCATGGCACGGTCACGCAGCCCCAAGGGCGCGCCCACATCGGGCGCAGCCAGCAGGGCCTCCACCTGCGCCTGCGACAGCGTCTTGGGCACACGCAAGGGCTGGCGGGCTGCCTGCAGGCGCAGCGTAGGGTCTTGCGCCACAAGGCGCTCGCGCAGCGCCCAGCCAAAAAATCGCTTGAACACCGTGAGCCGCCGGTTGGCCGTGGTGGCCCGGGTCTGCGCATGGCGATAGGCAAAGTACGCCTGCAAATCGGCCTCCTGCACCTGTAGCAGATCCTTGCCGTGCGGTGCCAGCCAGTGCACGAGCGCGATCAGGTCGCGCCGGTAGGCATCCAGCGTATTGCGCGCCAGGCCCTCTTCGAGCCACAGCGCGTCGGCAAAGGCGTCGATCTGCGATCCGTCGGGAATGCCAGAGCAGGCAGAGTCAGCGTGGGGCGTGGGCGGCATACAAAAGCAAGTTGCGCTATTCTGCCTTTTTTCACTCAACAGACAGGAGACAAAACAATGCGCTGGATTCAGAAAATCAGCTTGTGTCTGGGACTGGGGGCAATCGCCATGGCCTCGGTGGCCCACGCCCAACAACAGCAGTTTGTCAACGTGCTCACGGGCGGCCAAAGCGGCGTGTACTACCCGCTCGGGGTAGCACTGTCGCAGGTGTATGCCAAGTCCATTCCCAATGCACGCGCCACTGCGCAGGTGACCAAGGCTTCGGCCGAGAACCTCAATCTGCTGCAGGCCGGGCGCGGTGAGCTGGCCTTCACCCTGGGCGATGCACTGTCCGATGCCTGGAAGGGCGACGCCGAGGCCGGTTTCCCCAAGAAGCTGGACAAGTTGCGGGGCCTTTCCGCCACCTACAACAACTACATCCAGATCGTGGCCAATGCCGACGCAGGCATCAAGACGCTGGCCGACCTCAAGGGCAAGCGCATTTCGGTGGGCGCGGCCAAGTCGGGCACAGAACTCAACGCGCGCGCCATTTTCAAGGCCGCCGGCATGAGCTACGCCGATCTGGCCAAGGTGGAATACCTGCCCTTTGGCGAATCGGTGGAACTGATCAAGAACCGCCAGCTTGACGCCACGCTGCAGTCGGCGGGCCTGGGCGTGGCCTCCATCCGTGACCTGGCCACAGCCGTCAAGATCGTGGTGGTTCCGGTACCTGCCGATGTGGTGACCAAGGTGGGTGATGCGGCCTACCAAGGCGCGGTGATTCCAGCCAATACCTACACGGGCCAGACGCAGGACGTACCCACGGCCGCCATTCCCAACTTTCTGGTGACGCACAGTGGTGTCTCCGACGAGCTGGCCTACCAGATGGCCAAGCAGATGTACGAGAACCTGGACACACTGCACGCCGCCCACAATGCCGCGAAGGCCATTGCACGCGACAACGCCATCAAGGGCATGCCCGTGCCGTTGCACCCAGGTGCGGAGCGCTATTACAAGGAAGTGGGGCTGATCAAGTAAGCAACCCCAGCGAGCCCCTCCCCCCGGCGCATCCCCGTGCCGGGGGGCTCCCATGGAAACGGCCCTGTCAGAGCCGTTCTTTGTCTTGACTTCAAGAGACGCCGATGACCGCTGCGCCCCCAACGCAACCCGACAGCCATGGCTCCCCACTGCGCGGTGCGCTGTTCGGGGTGGCCATCCTTTTTTCAAGCTATCAGCTCTGGATGGCAGCCTTCCATCCGCTGTCCAGCCAGGTGATCCGTGCCATCCATGTGGGCTTTGTGCTGCTCATGGTATTTGCACTGTCGCCCCCCTTCAAAAACGCATCGCCCACCCTGGCACGCTGGGGCCGGATCCTGGGCTGGGTGCTGGGGATCACAGGCTTTGTTTTCAGCCTGTACCACTGGGTGTACGAGGCCGACCTGACGCAGCGCGCAGGTGAGCTCATCCCCATGGACTGGGTCGTTGGCGTAACGCTGGTGCTCCTGGTCTTCGAGGCCGCGCGCCGCGCCATGGGCTGGGGGCTGCCGCTGATCTGCGCGACGTTCCTGCTGTATGCGTTGTTCGGCCAACACCTGCCGGGCATGCTGGCACACAGGGGCTTTGGCATCGACCAGATCGTGAGCACGTTGGCCTTTGGCACCGAAGGCATCTACGGCACGCCCACGTATGTGTCATCCAGCTACATCTTCCTGTTCATCCTGTTCGGTGCCTTTCTGGAACAGGCGGGCATGATCCGCCTGTTCAACGACTTTGCGCTGGGCACCGTGGGCCACACGCGCGGCGGCCCGGCCAAGGTGTCGGTGATTTCATCGGCGCTGATGGGCACCATCAACGGCTCGGGCGTGGCCAACGTGGTCACCACCGGCCAGTTCACCATTCCGCTGATGAAGCGCTTTGGTTACAGCCCCGCGTTTGCGGGCGGCGTGGAAGCCACAGCGAGCATGGGCGGGCAGATCATGCCGCCGGTGATGGGCGCCGTCGCATTCATCATGGCAGAAACGATCAATGTGCCCTATGTGGACATCGTCAAGGCCGCCGTCATCCCAGCCATTCTGTACTTCTTCACCGCCTTCTGGATGGTGCACCTGGAAGCTGGGCGCAAGGGCCTGATGGGCCTGCCCAAGGACGAATGCCCCAACCCCTGGACGGCCGTGCGCGAGCGCTGGTACCTGCTGCTGCCGCTTGCCGGGCTGGTGGCGCTGCTGTTCTCCGGCTACACGCCCATGTTCTCGGGCACGGTGGGGCTGGCGCTCACGGTGGTGTTGATCTTTGGCGCGGCCGTCATCAGCGGGGTCAAGGGTCTCGCGCTGCGTGGCTTGTTCTGGGTGCTGCTGGGCCTGGCCTGTGGGGGGTTCTTTCACTTTGGCGTGGGCACCTTCATGGTGGTCGTCGCGTTGCTGGTGGCACTGACCTACATCCGCCGCACCGGGCAGGATGCCCGCCAACTGGCCGTGACCGCCCTGGCTGAGGGCGCACGCCACGCGTTGCCCGTGGCCATTGCCTGTGCACTGGTGGGGGTGATCATCGGCGTCATCAACCTCACCGGCGTGGCGGCCGAACTGGGCGGGCGCATCATCGCGGTGGGCGAGAAAAGCCTGTTCCTGGCGCTGTTCCTGACCATGGTCACCTGCCTCGTGCTGGGCATGGGCATTCCCACCATTCCCAACTACATCATCACCAGCTCGCTCGCCGCGCCGGTGCTGCTGCAACTGGGCGTGCCGCTGATCGTCTCGCACATGTTCGTCTTCTACTTCGGCATCATGGCCGACCTGACCCCCCCCGTGGCCTTGGCGGCCTTTGCGGCGGCGCCCATCGCACGCGAATCGGGGCTGAAGATCGGGCTGCAGGCGGTGCGCATCGCCATTGCAGGCTTCATCGTTCCCTATATGGCCGTGTACAGCCCTGCACTCATGCTGCAGGGCGGCGACTGGCTGGCCACCGCCTGGGTGGTGTTCAAGGCGCTGGTGGCCATTGGCATGTGGGGTGCTGGTGCCATCGGCTTCCTGCTGGGGCCGCTGAACTGGCTGGAGCGCTGTGTGGCCATCGGGTCGGCCAGCTTCCTGGTGGTGGCCGTGCCGCTCACGGACGAAATCGGTCTGGCGGCGGTCACCCTGTTCCTGGTCTGGCATGTCTGGCGCACGCGCCAACGGGCCGCGCAGCCGGCCTGACGCAGCACATGCCAGCCCTGGGCCTGTGCCTTGCACTTGCGGCATCTGCGGCAGCGCCCGTGTTCGTGCCCGGCACGCAGTTCACCCTGGCCTGGACGCACTCCATCGAAAAAGTGCGCTGGGAGGAAGACTACACCGTGCTGCCCGCCCCCACGCCCGGCGCGGCACCCGTACTGCAGGCCGTGGCCGCGCGCGTGCAAGGCTCGGCCGCGGGCATGGAGCCGCCGCCCGGCGCACGCCTGCAAGGCGGCTGGTACCACTACCGCCCTGCGCTGACCACACACACCGAGCTGACCCTGACGCGCTCGGAGTTCACGGCCGACTACGAACTCTGCCCGCAAGGCGCCTGCCAGGCCCTGGGGCACTGGCTGACATCCGACGGCCACACCACGCGCCTGTGGGCCTGCGCGGCCCCCTGACCACTCTCTGCCCACACCTTGAACTACGCCCAACTGCTGCTGCCGGACTTCAGCATCATCCTTGCCGGTTACCTCATCTGCCGCTACACGGCGCTCAACCGCTCGGTGTGGCAGCCGGTGGAGAGCCTGGTGTACTTCCTGCTCTTCCCAGTGCTGCTGTTCCAGTCCATCGTCAAAAGCCCCATCCACCTGGGCGAGGCCTCGGGCCTGATGGCCGCCGGGCTGTTGTTAAGCCTGGGCGGCATTGCCCTGGCCTACGCCCTGCCCCGCCTGCCTGGCCTGCGCACGCACCTGGGAGCGCGCGAGCACGCAGCGGCTGCGCAGGTGGCCTTTCGCTTCAACTCCTTCATTGGCCTGGCGCTGGCCGAGCGTGTGGCGGGCAGCCAGGGGTTGCAGATGATTGCCGTGCTCATCGGCGTGTGCGTGCCGCTGCTCAACGTGGCTGCCGTGTGGCCCATGGCGCGCCAAGGCGAGCACCATTTTGTGCGCGAACTGCTGCGCAACCCCCTGATCCTGGCCACTGTGGCCGGCCTGGCCTGCAACCTGCTGGGGGTGCGGATTCCCGACTGGATGGAGCCCACCGTGCAGCGCGTGGGCGCGGCCTCGCTGGTGCTGGGCCTGATGGCCGCCGGGGCGGGTATGCAACTGGGCCAGTTGCAGCAGGCGCGCGTGCTGTCGGCTGCGGTGCTGGGCATTCGCCACCTGCTGCTGCCCTTGCTGGCCTGGACACTGGCGCGCGTGCTGGGGCTGGATACCACGCAGACTGCCGTACTGCTGGCCTTCTCGGCCCTGCCCACCGCGTCGAGTTGCTACGTGCTGGCCGCACGCATGGGCTACAACGGGCCGTATGTGGCGGGCCTGGTCACGCTGTCCACCCTGCTGGGACTGGCGAGCCTGCCGCTGGCGCTGGGGGTGCTGCGGTGAGCCATGCCGCACGGCCAGCAATGGTGTCGCCGGGCCGACGCCGGGTCTGCGGCGGCCTGGTGCTGCTTTCGTTCCTGCCGCTGGCGGGCTGCGGCCGCAAGGCACCGCGCGCACAGGCCGTGCCGCGCGATGCCACGGTGCTGGCGCTGGGCGACTCGCTGACCTCGGGCGTGGGCGCATCTGCCGACACGGCCTACCCGGCCGTGCTGCAGCGCCTGACCGGCTGGAAGGTGGTGAATGCTGGCGTACCGGGCGACACCTCCACACAGGCACTGGCGCGATTGCCCGGTCTGCTGCAACAGCACCAGCCGGCGCTGGTCATCGTCAGCATCGGCGGCAACGATTTTCTGCGCCGCCAGGGCGCCAGCACCACCCGCGCACAGGTGCGCCAGATCTGCGAGCTGGTCCGCGCCAGTGGGGCCCAGGTGCTGCTGGTGGCCGTGCCCGAGCTGTCCTTGCTGGCCGCCGCAGGCCGACTGAGCGACCACGCACTGTATGCAGACATCGCCGACGAACTGAAGATTCCGCTGCACCGCAAAGGCTGGTCTGCCGTGCTGGCCGATGCCCGCCTGCGGTCCGACCAGATCCATGCCAATGCGGCAGGCTACGCAGAATTTGCGCAGGGTCTGGTGAATACGCTGCGGGACAGCGGCTTTCTCGTCCACTGATTTGCTATATTTTTGATAGCTTGCAGCGCTTATAGATAAAGCGCTTTAAGCCATTTTCATTCAAATTTTCTTTGTTCCAATGCCCAGGCCACATGCTCGCGCACCAGGGCGCTGTCATGCGCTGCGCGTGTCTGCAGGGCTGCACGCAGCAGCGGGGCCTGCGTGGCGTCAGCACCGCGCAGTGCGTTGCCCAGCGCCACGGCAATATTGCGCAGCCAGCGCTCATGGCCGATGCGGCGGATGGGCCCGCCTTCGGTCTGGCGCAGAAAGGTGGCCTCGTCCCACGCGAACAGGTGCACCAGTTGCTGGCCCGTGAGCCCCGCGCGCGCGTCGAAGTCGGGCAACTGGCTGGGCCGGGCGTATTTGTTCCACGGACAGACGAGCTGGCAGTCGTCGCAGCCGTAGATGCGGTTGGCCAGCAAGGGCCGCAGCTCCAGCGGGATGGGGCCTGAATGCTCGATGGTGAGGTAGGAGATGCAGCGCCGCGCATCGAGCCGGTAGGGCGCAATGATGGCCTGCGTGGGGCACACGTCCATGCAGGCCTGGCAACTGCCGCAGTGCGCCGTGACGGGCTCACTGGGCGCCAGCTCCATGTCCACGTAGATCTCGCCCAGGAAGAACATCGAGCCCCCCTCGCGGTTGAGCACCAGCGTGTGCTTGCCGCGCCAACCCTGGCCGCTGCGCCGGGCCAGCTCGGCCTCCAGCACCGGGGCCGAGTCGGTGAACACGCGGTGCCCCAGCGGCCCCACGGCCTGCGCGATACGGTCGCAGAGCTTTTGCAGCCGCGCGCGCAGCACCTTGTGGTAGTCCCGCCCGCGTGCATAGACCGAGACGATGGCTTCATCCGGGCGCCGCAGGCGCCCGAACTCGATGGCCTGCCAGCCCGGCGGCACATCGATGGGGGTGCCCCGCGGCAGGTAGTCCATGCGCGCCGTGATCACGCTCACCGTGCCCGGCACCAGCTCGGCCGGTCGCGCGCGCTTGAGGCCGTGCGCTTCCATGTAATGCATCTCGCCATGGAACCCCTGGGCCAGCCATTGCATCAACCCCTCCTCCGCGGACGAGAGATCCACGCCGGCCACGCCGATTTGGGAGAATCCCAGCTCGCGCGCCCACTGCTGAATTTGAGGAACCCATTGACTGCTGCCGACCACCATCGCCCGATTGTAGAAAGCCCCCCCGCGCTGGCGACGCAACAAGCCACCTGGCACAGTGAGGACGATACGGCTGCGTTCGCGGGCCAGTTGGCCGCGCAGCCGCTGCTGGCCAACGCCTTCCTCACCCTGCACGGCGACCTGGGCGCGGGCAAGACCACGCTGGTACGCCACCTGCTGCGCGCGCTGGGCGTGCAGGGCCGCATCAAGAGCCCGACCTACGCCGTGGTCGAGCCGCACGAAGCGCCCGGCCTGAATATTTGGCACTTCGACTTCTACCGCTTCAACGACCCGCGCGAGTGGGAAGACGCCGGTTTTCGCGACGTGTTTGCCAGCCCCGGCCTCAAGCTGGCAGAATGGCCAGAAAAGGCCGCAGCGCTCATCCCTGCTGCGGATGTTGCTATCTTCATTGAAGCACTGGACGAAGAGGCGCGGCGCGTGACCCTGCACGCGCACACGCCCCTGGGCCAGCAACTGCTGCAAGGATTGCACCCATGACGCCTGCGCTGCACCACCGCCATGCCACGCAAACCGCCGCTGCCCCCACGCGGCGTGCGCTGCTGCGGGCGGGCACCCTGGTGCTGTTGCTGGGCACGCAGCACATTGCACGCGGCGCCACCATCGTGGCCGTGCGTGTGTGGCCTGCGCCAGAGTACTCGCGCGTCACGCTCGAATCGGACCAGCCGCTGCGCGTGCGCAAGCACTTTGTGAGCGACCCGCCGCGCCTGGCGGTGGACATCGAAGGCATTGACCTGAGCCCCGAACTGCGCGAACTGGTGGCCAAGGTGCGGCCCGACGACCCCAACATCGCGGGCATCCGCGTGGGCCAGAACACCCCCAACGTGGTGCGCCTGGTGGTGGATCTGAAGCAGGCCGCGCAGCCGCAGGTGTTTTCGCTTGACCCCGTGGCCGCCTATGGCCACCGGCTGGTCTTCGATCTCTACCCTGAAAAAGCCATCGATCCGCTCGAAGCGCTGATTGCCGAGCGCCTGCGCGACATGGGCGCAGACACCCCACCACCCAAAGCCTCGTCCCCCACCGGGCACGCCCTGGCCCTACCCTCCGCCACCGAGCTGCCCGACCCGCTGGGGGAGCTGATCGCCCGCACCGAAACCGAGCGCAAGCCCCAGGCCCCCGCCATCGCCAGCGCACCGGCGGCACCGCCCCCCATCACCCCCCGGCCCACACCCCATACCGATCGCCTCATCATCATTGCCCTGGACCCCGGCCACGGCGGTGAAGACCCCGGCGCCGTGGGCCCCAGCGGCACGCGCGAGAAGGACGTGGTGCTGAAGGTGGCCCACATGCTGCGCGAGCGCATCAACGCCACCACCGTGGGCGGCAACCCCATGCGGGCCTACCTCACACGCGACGGCGACTATTTCGTGCCCCTGGCCACCCGCGTGCAGAAGGCCCGGCGCGTGCAGGCCGACCTGTTCGTGAGCATCCACGCCGATGCCTTCACCAACCCCGACGCACGCGGTGCCAGCGTGTTTGCACTGAGCCAGGGCGCGGCCTCCAGTTCAGCGGCCCGCTGGCTGGCCAACAAGGAAAACCAGGCCGACCTGGTGGGTGGCCTCAACGTGCGCGCCAAGGACCGCGAGGTGCAACGCGCCCTGCTGGACATGAGCACCACGGCACAAATCAAGGACAGCCTGCAACTGGGCGGCGCGCTGCTGGGCGAAATCGGCAACGTCGGCAAGCTGCACAAGCCGCGCGTGGAACAGGCCGGCTTTGCCGTGCTCAAGGCGCCCGACATTCCCAGCGTTCTGGTGGAAACCGCCTTCATCAGCAACCCGCAGGAAGAAGCCAAGCTGCGCACCAGCGCCTACCAGGAGCAACTGGCCGACGCGCTGATGCGCGGCATCGTGCGCTACTTTGCCAAGAACCCACCGCTGGCACGCAGCCGCACGGTGTAAATTCATCCTCCCGCCCCACAGGAAAACCTCCCATGAAAGCCTTTCTGCGCCTGCTGCTGCCCCTGCTGACCCTTGCCCTGCTGTGCACCGCCGCCCGCGCCGAGCCCGACGCCAAGGGCAGCAAGGACCCCTCGGTCTTCACCCGCATGCAGGGGTTTCACATCAACCGCTACGACGAGCTGGCCTTTGGCAAGCATGACTTCCCCATCGCCCAAGGCAAGACCGAAACGGTGGAAGGCCGCTACTTCAAGGTCATCTACTACGCCAACAGCGGCATCACCCAGCCCAGCGGCCTGCAAATTACACGCAACTACGTCAACGCCGCCAAGGCCCTGGGCGGCAAGGCGGTGTACGAGTTCGAAGACGGCGGCACGCAGTACGCCGTGGTGCACATTCCGCACAAGGACGCCGATATCTGGGCCGAAGTGTCCGGCGCCAACAACGGCATGTACCACGTGAACCTGATCGAGAAGCAGCGCATGGCCCAGGAAGTGCGCACCACCGCGCTGGTGCTGGGCAACGACATCAAGACCACCGGCCACGCCACGGTGTACGGCATTTACTTCGACACCGGCAAGGCCATCGTCAAGCCCGAATCCGACGCCGCCCTGGTGGAAATCGCCAAGATGCTCAAGGCCGACCCCACGCTCAAGCTCAACGTGGTGGGCCACACCGACAACGTGGGCGGCATGGACAGCAACATGAAGCTCTCCATGGCGCGCGGCGAAGCCGTGGTGCAGGCCCTGGTGGCACGCTACGGCATTGCGGCCGACCGGCTCAAGGGCTATGGCGTATCGTCGCTGGCCCCCGTGGCCAGCAATGACTCCGACGCAGGCCGCGCCAAGAACCGGCGGGTGGAACTGGTCAAGCAGTGAGCCACGGCGCGGGTGCTGCGCGCTGGCGCCACAGCGGCTTCAACCCGCTGCCACCTTGCCCTGCCGCCCCGCGCGCCAGGCGCCAAAAATGGCGATCAGGCCTGGCACGATGATCAGCGCCCAGATGATCTTGTCCAGGTGTTCGCGCACCCACGGCAGGTTGCCGAAGAAGTAACCGGCCGTGCAGATGCCCAGCACCCACAGCAGCGCGCCCCCCACGTTGTAGGCCGTGAATTTGCTGCGCCCCATGGCAGCCACACCCGCCACAAAGGGCGCAAAGGTGCGGATGAACGGCATGAAACGCGCCAGCACGATGGTGATGCCGCCGTAGCGCTCGTAAAAGTCATGCGCCTGGTCGAAGGCGCGGCGGTTGAACCAGCGCGAGCTCTCCCAGCCAAAAACCTTGGGCCCGAAGTAGCGGCCGATCGAGTAGTTGCACTGGTCCCCCAGAACGGCGGCCACCAACAGCACGGTGACGGCCAGCCCGTAGTCCATAAGCCCCGCGCCGCACAGCGCCCCCACGATGAACAGCAGCGAATCCCCCGGCAGGAAGGGCATGACGACCACACCCGTTTCCACGAACACGATGATGAACAGCAGCGCATACACCCACACGCCATAGGCGGCCACGAAGGCTTCGAGGTGTTTGTCCACATGCAGGATGAAGTCGATCAGGAAGGCAATGATTTCCATGGGGCTCTCAGAGGATTGGGGCGCATTATCCCCAGCCACGGCCCCTAGAATCCGGCGGGTGACCCAAACCCCTGCAAACCCTCCGGCGCGTCGCCCCATCCGCGACCTGCCCGACGAACTCATCAGCCAGATCGCTGCCGGCGAAGTGGTGGAGCGCCCCGCCTCGGTGGTGCGCGAACTGGTGGACAACGCGCTCGATTCCGGCGCCAGCCAGATCACCGTGCGCCTGCTCGCAGGCGGCGTGCGCCTGATCGCCGTGGAAGACGACGGCTGCGGCATCCCCCAGGCCGAGCTGCCGGTCGCCCTGCGCCGCCACGCCACCAGCAAGATCACCAACCTGCACGACCTGGAGACCGTGGCCACCATGGGCTTTCGGGGCGAGGCGCTGGCAGCCATTGCATCGGTGTCCGAAACCGCCCTGCTCTCGCGCCCTGCCGACCAGCCCCACGCCTATCTGCTGGACGCGCGCAGCGGCGAACTGCGTCCTGTGGCGCGCAGCAGCGGCACCACCGTGGAGGTGAAGGAGCTGTTCTTCAGCACCCCGGCGCGGCGCAAGTTCCTCAAGACCGACGCCACCGAGCTGGCCCACTGCGTGGAGGCCGTGCGCCGCCACGCCCTGGCGCGGCCCGATGTGGGCTTCGCCATCTGGCACGAGGGCAAGCTGGTGGAGCAGTGGCGCGCCACCTTCCTGCCCGGCCAGGGGGATGTGCAGGACGCCCTGGCCCGCCGCCTGGCCGACGTGCTGGGCGAGGACTTCGTGGCCCAGTCACTGCCCGTGCAGCACACCGAAGGCGCCATCACCGTGACCGGCCGCGCGGGCCTGCCCGACGCCGCACGCTCGCGCGCGGACCAGCAGTACTGCTACGTCAACGGCCGCTTCGTGCGCGACAAGGTGGTCACGCACGCCGCGCGCAGCGCCTACGAGGACGTGCTGCATGGCCAGCGCCAGCCGGTGTACGCGCTCTACATCGAGATCGACCCGGCGCGCGTGGACGTGAACGTGCACCCCACCAAGATCGAGGTGCGCTTCCGCGACAGCCGCGAGGTGCACCAGGCCGTGCGCCACGCGGTGGAAAACGCCCTGGCCGTGCCGCGCGCCACGGCGCTGGCGGCGGCCGAGCCTCCAGCCCAGCCTTCCACGGCCCCATTTTTAGAGCAAAAAGTGCCTGCAACGCCCATGTTGCAAGCGCAGGCAGCTATGAAATTTGATGAGCGCCCAGGCCACCGCGTGTCCGACCTGGGCGCGCTGTGGGGCATGCCCGGCCCCGCCAGCGCCAGCCCGGCCCTGGAACCGGCACACTGGATGCCGGCGGCAGCGGCCCTGGCCACGCCCGAGCCAGCCGAAGCGTCGGCCGTGGTCTCTGAAACCCCCTTGCCCAGCGCCCCCGCCGCCGAGCAACCCTGGCCCCTGGGCCGCGCGCTGGCGCAATTGCACGGCGTGTACATCCTTGCCGAGAACGCCCACGGCATGGTGCTGGTGGACATGCACGCTGCGCACGAGCGCATCGTCTATGAACGGCTCAAGGCCCAGGCCGACACCGGCCAGCACATCGCCAGCCAGCCGCTGCTGATCCCCGCCACCTTCGCCGCCACACCCGAAGAGGTAGCCACGGCCGAGGCCCATGCCGACACCCTGCTGCACCTGGGCCTGGAGGTCTCGCCCTTCTCCCCGCGCACCCTGGCCGTGCGTGCCGTGCCCACCCAGCTCGCCCACGGCAACGCCGTGGAGCTGGCGCGCAGCGTGCTGGCCGACCTGGCCGCGCACGACGCCAGCACCGTGGTGCAGCGCGCCAAGAACGAAATCCTCGCCACCATGGCCTGCCACGGCGCCGTGCGCGCCCACCGCAAGCTCACGTTGGACGAAATGAACGCCCTGCTGCGCCAGATGGAGGTGACCGAGCGCAGCGACCAGTGCAACCACGGCCGGCCCACCTGGCGCCAGCTCACGATGAAAGAGCTGGACGGGTTGTTTTTGCGTGGGCGCTAACTGTCATGACCCTGGCGGTTCACCCTGAATGATGGAAGACACTGGGAGGCGTGCGGGCCAGCACGGGTAGAGGTCGGTCAATTCTTTGATGGCACTCGACCGCGATCGCTATTGATCCGGCCCTTGCGTACTTGAATTTGTCTGCACCACCCCCAACTTGGATTCATGCAAGCAACTGACATGAGATCGCTGAGCCGAGAGGCGCGGCATGAACGCCGAGTACAGGTCATCCGACTGCGCAAAGTCGGCAACACATACGACGAGATCGCTGCGCTCACTGGCCTGAGCCGCACGGGCGTGTTCAACATCTGCAAGCGCCATGAAGCACTCGGCAACAAGGCCTTGCACGACACCATCGGCGGCCGCAAGGTGGGTGAGAAACGGCTGCTTGACGCCAGCCAAGAAGCCCTGGTGCGCAAGCTCATCGCCGACAAGACGCCTGATCAGCTCAAGATGCCCTATGCGCTGTGGACGCGCGCCGCAGTGGCCGAGCTGATCGAACAGCGCTTCGGGCTGCGGCTGCAGGTGCGCACCATGGGCAAATACCTGGCGCGCTGGGGTTTCACGCCGCAAAAGCCCATGAAGAAGGCCTACGAGCAGTCACCCGCAGCGCTCAAGAAGTGGCTCGACGAGGACTACGCGGCCATCGCCGCGCGCGCGAAGGCTGAAGGGGCCGAGATTCACTGGGGCGACGAAAGCGGGCTGCGCAGCGACGACGTGCGCGGCAGAGGCTTCGCGCCCAAGGGTCAGACGCCGGTGGTGCGGGTCAACAACAAGCGCCATGGCCTGTCGGTGACCTCCACCGTGACCAACAAGGGGCAGATGAGGTTGCCCCTGGAAAGTGGAGTTCTTAACCCTTGTTGAAAATACCGACAAGGAGTTCAGAGATGAGTGACAAGCA
>NZ_JAKVIJ010000014.1:0-90559 GCF_022760965.1 Simplicispira sedimenti | reverse complement strand
GGCCGATCTGCCCTCGCTGCTGCACGCCCTGCGCGCGCAGGGCATCAAGCTGCGCGACTGCGCCTCGTTCGGCCTACCGGGCGTGGTGCGTATGGGCGTGCTGGCGCTGGAGTCGCAGGATGCGCTGCACCAGGCCTGGGAGCGATTCGCCGCAGTGGCTGCTTAGCGGCGCAATTTGTCGCAGGCCGCGCCTAAGCTGCGCATTTGAGCAGCAGGAGGATCGCACCATGCTTTACCACCCCCGGCGCCAGTGGACGCTGGCCAGCTTTGTACCCCGGCGTAGCAGCCAGCATGCGCGTGCGGCAGGCATCCGCTTTGTGGCGCAAGAGCGCCCCGCACTCCGCACCCTGGTGTTGGCAGGGCCGCCGGGCAGCGGCAAAACCCACTTGCTCCATGCCCTGGCGCAGCATGCGCGTTGCAACGGGGCCATTGACAGCATTGCCTGCCTGTCGGCCACGCAATGGGCGCAGGAAGTGGCCGCCGGGCTGCACTTTGCAGACATGGGCCGCGTACTGCAGCACTTTGCCGGTCAGGACTTGCTTGCACTGGACGACGCCGACCGCCTGTGGGGCTTGCCCCAAGCACGGCAGGCTTTTGCCGAGCTGTTGCGCGAGCGCCAGGCGCTAGGCTTGCGCACCTTGCTGACCGCCACGCTGTACCCGGCATCGCCCCGCAACCCGCAGCCGCTGTGCGACCTGCTGGCCCAGCAAACTGCTGTGCGCCTGCATTGATGGCTTGGCCTCTCAGGCGGATGCAGACGGTGGCAAGGCGGTCCATGAGCCCCTCTTGATTTCGAACACCGAGGCAGATTCGGGTGCCATGGACACCAAAGCGCAGGCCTGTTGCACATCGCCAGGGGTGTGGGCCATCACGCGCAGCCTGTCGCACGCGGCGATGACTCTGCGTGCTCGTGGCCAGTGGTCGTCTTTGTGCGACACATTTTGTCGTACCCATCGCGATAATGGCAACGAGCGACTCTCGGGCCGTTTCCGGTCGCCACCACAGAAAGGATTGCGATGATTCTGGACATTGCCTACACCCAGCACCAAGGCACAGACTGGCGCTACCCCGTGCAGCAGGATGCGCTTTGGAACAGTGTGGAAGTCATTCAGTCACGCAACCTGCATCCCGCTGGCTTGCAAACACAGGCCGACGTAGTCTCCCTGGCCGTGGCCGATGGCTTGGGTGGTACCCCCCAGGCAGAGCGTGCCAGCCGTGCGGTGTTGGCGGAATTGGCCGCAGCAATACAAGGCGGCGTAACGTTTGATAAAGGCCTGGTGCGGCGTATTCACGGCCGCCTGTGTGATCGGCTGGCCTTTGGCGAAACCATCGGATCGGCTACCACGCTGGCGGCGGTACAAATCCAGGGTGAGCAATGCTCGGTCATGAACGTGGGTGACAGCCGGGTGTACCGCCTTTCCTCACAGGGCGAGTGGCAGCAACTGTCACGCGACCACACCGTCCTCAACGGCATGATTGCGCGTGGCGAGGCCGAAGAAGACGAGGAATACGCCACCGTCTACAACACGCTGGACTCTTGCCTGGCGGCAGACAGCGAGGATGCCGACTTTGACATCCACCAATGCGCTGCCCCCTTTTTGCCGGGTGATGCCTTGCTGCTGTGTACCGATGGCGTGCACGACACCTTGGACAGTGCATCGCTGCAGCAACTGATCGTGCCGGGCACCTCTGCGCTGGCGCAAGCCCAGATACTGCGCAAAGCGGTGCTCAGGGCCGGGGCGCCGGACAATTTCTCGTTGATTTTTTGTCAGTCACAATCATCTTCAAACCGACCATTCTTTGCACCATGAGCTATTCGCACTCCAATCCCCATCCAGTAAACGAAGGGCGCAAGCGCAGGCTGTATCGGCTTGCGCAGTTGATCCACGATCTTTGGGAAGAAGGGGCGAGCTTGGATACGCGCTTTTTCAAGCATCCCTACATTCACAACAGCTATGCGATCAAAGGACAGACAAGCGACATTGCTTCCTACCATGAGCATCTCGTCCCCTGCGTGTATTTGCGCGATGAATGCACCGAACGCTTTCGGCAAGGGTGGACTGTGGAGAGGGTGGCGGAATTTCTGGACGAGTATTTGTGGATAGCCAAGATAGAAAAACCAGCGCAGGTTGCTCTTGTCAATGAAAAATACAAAACAACGATGCCTGATGGTTGGAAGTTCGGGCCTGATGACGATGTGTGCGCAAGATTGACGGCCGTCGGTCTTGCCCTTCAGAAGATGATTTGACTGCCAAGCTGCTGTCGCAGTGACGCAGAGCAATCCCAGCATTTTTGCACCTCGCACCACATACGAATCTGTGCTCTCTTGAAGGGGTCAAGAGTTCACCGCATCGGTGTATTTGAAGTTCAGGCCGTCTGCACTGGTGTATCCGGCAGCATGCAGCGCGGCGGACATTTTGCTGCGGGCCGTCAGGTTGGTCGTGACAAGCTGCACACGCTGGGGCAAGCAGTCATGCCCTATGGCCCAGTGCAGCACGTCCAGGCCCGTTTGTTCAGTGCCCAGGTCATGGTCCAGGCACAGGCATGCCCAGGGGCCACTGGCCAGCAGGCGCTGCCCCGCCTCGGGCGTGCGGGCAATGGCGTCGGTGTTGAGATCGCGCACGTCGTCAATCAGTAGCCACATGGTTCGCTCCGTTTCTGCTGGGCCCAGTCTGGACTGGGGTGGCTCCAGCGTGGAAGGGGAATGCAGGAAACATTTTCTTCAGTGCTGCGACAAAAGGTGTCGTTACCATGGCTGCGCCGCAACGTAACAGAGAGCCTGATGGCGAAAGAACCTTGTGCGCAGCGGGTATCGTTGCGCCCATGGCAACAATCACCCACTCCACTGCAAACACACGACGGGCCCGCTGCGTGATGGTGCTGGGCACCACCAGCGGCGCCGGCAAAAGCTGGCTCACCACCGCGCTGTGCCGCTACTACAGCAACCTGGGCCTGAAGGTGGCGCCGTTCAAGGCGCAGAACATGAGCAACAACGCGCGCGTGGTCGAGGGCATCGACGGCGCCTGGGGCGAGATCGGCAGCGCGCAGTACTTCCAGGCCCTGGCCGCGCGCGCCGTGCCCGGCGTGCGCATGAACCCGCTCTTGCTCAAGCCCGAGGCCGACACGCACAGCCAGGTCGTGCTGCTGGGGCAGGTGAATGCCGAGCTCACCGCGCTGCCTTGGCGTGGCCGCAGCGCCGTGGTGTGGCCGCAGATTGCCGCCGCGCTGGACGAACTGCGCGCCGAGAACGACGTGGTGGTGATCGAAGGTGCTGGTTCGCCTGCCGAGACCAACCTGCACGCCAGCGACATCGTGAACATGCGCGTGGCGCGCCATGCCGGTGCCCGTTGCCTGCTCGTCACCGACATCGACCGGGGCGGCGCCTTTGCCCACCTCTACGGCACCTGGGCGCTGCTGCCCGAGGACGAGCGCGCGCTGATCCACGGCTTCGTGCTCAACAAGTTCCGGGGCGACGCCAGCCTGCTCGCGCCCGCGCCGCAGCACCTGCAGGAGCGCACCGGCGTGCCCACCGTGGCCACCATCCCCATGCAGTGGCACCACGGCCTGCCCGAAGAGGATGGCGTGTTTGATATGACCCCCACGCTCGGCACTGGCGTGTCCTCGCTGCCCCCCGAGGGGGCTCTCGCGGCTAGGGGCGGCCCGTCGCCGCTCAATCGACCGCACACCACGCCCGGCGCCGTGCACACCACCGTGGCCGTGGTGGCCTATCCGCGCATCAGCAACCTCGACGAATTCCAGCCGCTCAAGAACGTGCCCGGCCTGCGCCTGCAATGGGTGCGCAGCCCGGCCGACGTGGTGGGCCTGCGGCCAACGGACTGGATCGTGCTGCCCGGCTCCAAGGCCACCGCCGCCGACCTGGCCTGGCTGCGCGCGCAGGGGCTGGACCAATCCATCGCCGCGCACGCGAGGCAGGGTGGCACCGTGCTGGGCGTGTGCGGCGGCCTGCAGATGCTGGGCGAGGCGCTGATCGACCCCGCAGGCATCGACGGCAACGGCCCCGGCCTGGGCCTGCTGCCGCTGGTCACCGTGTTCGAGCCCGCCAAGACCGTGCAGCGCACCAGCGCGGCCTTCGGGCAGCTTACCGGCGCCTGGGCGCCTCTCTCGGGCGTGCGTGCTGAGGGCTACGAAATCCACCACGGCCAGACCGCACAGCACCCCGCCATGGCCGCCAAGGGCGACGTGGCGCGCGAGGTCATGCCCGGCATCGCCTGGCAGAGCCCGGCGGGCAATGTGCTGGGCGTGTACCTGCACGGTTTGTTCGAGGACGCCGCCGTGCTGCACGCCCTGTTTGGCGCCCAGGCACCCACGCTCGATGCCGTGTTCGACGGCCTGGCCGATGGCGTGGCCCGGCACTTTGCCCCGGGCGTGCTGGATGCGCTGATCGCGTAAGCCTTGCGCAGTGGGCGGCTGCTATCATCCCGCCCCTCAGGTGCCCAATGCCATGATGGCAAAGGGAGAATCGGGAAGGCGGTGCAAATCCGCCGCGTGCCCAACGCTGTAAGGACGATGCCGCGCACAAACGCCACTGGCTGCCCAGCCGGGAAGGTGTGCCAAGGCAGACGACTCCAAGCCAGAAGACCGGCCTGAGCACTTCTTGGCGCTGCAAGGCCGGGCAGCGCTGCCACTATTCACGCACAGGGGACTGCCATGAATACCAGCGCAGTGGCGCAAGCCACGCCCAGCGCGCACGCCTTCACGCAAGAAGCGCGCGACGCCATCTACCACGCCATCTTTTCACGCCGCGATGTGCGCGGGCAGTTTCTGCCCACGCCCGTGCCCGACGAGGTGCTGAGCCGCATCCTCACCGCCGCGCACCACGCGCCCTCGGTGGGCTTCATGCAGCCCTGGAACTTCCTGGTGGTGCGCTCGCCCGACACCAAGCGCCGCGTGCACGCGGCCTTCGCCAAGGCCCACGCCGAGGCCGCCGGCATGTTCGAGGGCGACAGGCGCGCCACCTACCAAAAGCTCAAGCTCGAAGGCATCGTCGAGTCGCCCATCGGCATCTGCATCACCTGCGACCGCGAGCGCACTGGCCCGGTGGTGGTGGGGCGCACCCACATGAAGACCATGGACCTGTACAGCAGCGTCTGCGCCGTGCAAAACCTGTGGCTGGCCGCGCGCGCCGAAGGGCTGGGCGTGGGCTGGGTCAGCATCTTCCACCAGGCCGATCTGCAAGAGGCGCTGGGCATTCCCAAGGGCATCACGCCCATCGCCTACCTGTGCGTCGGCTACGTGAGCCACTTCCACGCCAAGCCCGAGCTGGAAACCGCTGGCTGGCTGCCGCGCCTGCCCATGGAAGACCTCGTGTACTTCGACCAATGGGGCCAGCGCGACGACCAGCAGCCCCTCATCGCCCACCTGCAGCGCGACCAGGCCGCCGCCCAGCGCGGGCGCGAAGCCATAGCCTGACCCCGCCGCGCCGGGCTGCCTCGGCGCGTACCGCCCTTCCATGCGTGGCCCTCTGTGTACGGGCCGCGCCAAACCCTCCTAAAAAGTGGAACACGCCATGACCGCCCCTTTGCCCCTGATTGCCGACATCGCCAACGCATCCCTCACCCAGGCCCTGCAACACAAGCTCAACAACAAGACCAAGCCGCTCGGCTCGCTCGGGCGCCTGGAAAGCCTGGCGCTCACGCTGGGCCAGATCCAGGGCACCGAGTCGCCCCGGCTGGAGCAGCCGCAGATGGTCGTCTTCGCCGGTGACCACGGCCTGGCCGCGCGCGGCGTGTCGGCTTTCCCGAGCGACGTGACCTGGCAGATGGTGGAAAACTTCCTCGCCGGCGGCGCCGCTGTCAGCGTGCTGGCGCGCCAGCACGGCCTGGCGCTCACCGTGGTGGACTGCGGCGTGGCGCGCGACATCGCCCCGCGCGAAGCCGCCACTGGCCAGCCGCGCCTGCTGCTGCGCAAGGTGGCCCCCGGCACGAACGACGCCAGCCAAGGCCCGGCCATGAGCGCCGCGCAATGCGCCCAGGCGCTGAACCACGGTATCGAACTGGTGCGCGACCTGCCGGGCAATGTGCTGCTGCTGGGCGAAATGGGCATCGCCAACACCTCGGTGGCTTCGCTGCTGCTGGCGCGCCTGTGCGGCCTGTCGCTGGCCGAATGCACGGGCGCCGGCACCGGGCTGGACGCCGCAGGCATTGAACGCAAGCGCGCCGTGCTGCAGCAGGCGCTGGACGCCAACGCCGCCGCCACCACGCCGCTCGACGCCCTGGCCGCCCTCGGTGGCTACGAGGTGGCCACCATGGTCGGCGCCGTGCTGCAGGCCGCGCAAGAGCGCCGCGTGATCCTGGTGGACGGTTTCATCACCAGCGCCGCCGTGCTCGTCGCCAGCCGCCTGCAGCCCCATGTGCTGCAACGCTGCGTGTTCGCCCACCGCGCGGGCGAGCGCGGCCACCAGCTCATGCTGGCGCAGATGCAGGCCGAGCCGCTGCTCGACCTGGGCCTGCGTCTGGGCGAAGGCTCCGGCGCCGCGCTGGCCTGGCCGCTGCTGTCATCGGCCTGCGCCATCCTGCGCGAGATGGCGAGTTTTGAGGCGGCGGGGGTGTCGGGGCAGACCGTGGCGTGATGGGCGGACCTGGCGTTGCCCCCAAGTGGAGGCAACGGAAAGCGCTAACAGCTATTGAATCAATAGCTGTTAGCGCTTGTGGGATATGCCCTGCAGGGTGATTTGACTCTAGATCTGCGCGATGTGTTTGGGCCCGAAAAGGAGTGAAGCGGCGTCGTTTGTGGGGCAGCTTTCGGCCAGGAGCAGCCACTCAACGCCTGATTTCAACGGACGCCGAAGGCACTCCGCTGCAAAGAACTGTTAAACCGCGCATCACTCATTGATGGGGCCTACAGGGCAATTTGTCGGGCGAGTGTCGTTCCACGCGGTAACCAGCAGGGGGCGGCTTCGGTCGTACCACCACTTAACGAGACGCTGTTCTCTCCCGTCTATGTTGCCGCGGAGGAACTGGCACTGGTCGATCGTGAACACTGCCTCGACGTCAGGACTCTTCACATGGAAGTGAGGTGGAGCATGTTCGTCGGCATAAACGTGAATTTGCAGCGCGCCGGCACGCGCAACGAGTTGGCGAATGTTGTAGAGAGAGCCATCAGTCCAGATTGAGTACCCGCCACAAAGCAACTCGGAAAGCACCTTCGCTGATTGGTCGAGAGATTCCGCTTCTCTCGCCCCCCGTTCAAGCTCTTCGTATGGGTTCACAGCGATTTAACGTAAAAATGACTGGACCACCAACATTGGCGGCGAAGCCGCATCCTGCTGTTGTGGCTCCGTGCGATTGACAAGTTAAGACTCATTTCCCGGTACGCTCCTTGAACTTCGCGAGCACGTCCTCCGCGACTTTGTCATTGTTCGCGAGATAGGCGACACCCACTACTGCCAATGCACCGAAGGTCTCGGCGAAGGAGAGTACCTCCTGAATCTCACAGGGTTCGTAGTTCGGCTCAATCGCCTCATCCGTTCCCCATCGTTGTACATGCAGCCCGCCAGTGTGCGTGTACGCGCACATTGCGTCCCAAGAATTGGCTTTGACGCGAGAGAGAATTTTCTCTGCGAACGCAGGTGTCTTCTCCAGGGATTCCAGCAGCCTTCCCATCTTGGGCGGCTCTTCACCCTTCGAGAAGGCTTCCACTTCCTCGTCCGTTGCGCACAACGCGAGCCACTCTCCACGCACATAAGCCTCGAACTCGCAGCGCAGAAGGGCGAAGCTGGAAGCAAACAGCGAGTGATCTAGCAAGACCACGATGGCGTGATGATGATCCTGTGCAATGGCCAGGCAACTCGCCGCCACCCGTACTCGAAGATTGCCGGGCATCTCGCATTCGTCAATGGAACGCCCAAGCCAGTTCAGATAGTCAGCCGCACTGCTGTCGAGTTTGAAGGTGGTGGCCATGAGTCATAACGTTTGACATGAGAGGCCAGGCCCGGCTTGCCGGGACTGGTCCTCTCGATGGAAGGGTTGGGCGTCATTGTGTGGGAGCCTCCGGCCCTGCTATTGCCTTTTCGAATTTGCCTTGCGCATTGAACTTCAAGCCCAGCTGGCCCACCCAGACATAGCCTTCCTTCTCGTACGGTTCGGTTCGATCGTTCGGCATGCGGGCGGCTGCGACTATTTGCTCCCGCGAAGCTCCCGCTTCGGCGACAACAGGTAGGACGGCGAGTGTTTGAGTAAGCAACTCGGAAGTCACTTCTTGGGATGCTCGTGCATAGGTTTGCGTGATGCCTGCGTCGAGTACCCGCGATGCCCACCAGAGGTTTGAGCCAACCAAGACAAACGCGAGAGCGCTGATGGTGATAGCTGCTTTGCTCACTCTGGGGTGCCTCCTGCGCGTGCGTTCATGACGCCCAACGAATGAAAGGGACTTCCCCGTCCCGAGTGATCCGCACAGTTGCGAAGTACGGCATCAAAGTGCCACGATGGGAAGTTCGATCTCTCATCAATTCACTCGTTTTTTGGAAGGGGAAGTCCATGTCTGCCATTGTCACCATCGGTATCGATCTCGCCAAGAACGTCTTTGCTGTTCATGGCGTTGATGTCACAGGCAAGCCAGCGCTGGTGTGTCCCAGTGTGCCGCGTGCCAAGCTGCTCGAACTCATCGCGACATTGCCGCCGTGCTTCATCGGCATGGAGGCGTGCTCCTGTGGCTACCATTGGGCGCGTGAGTTCCAGAAGTTTGGCCACACCGTGCGCCTGATGGTAGCGGGCAGCGGCTGAACTGCCGCTTTTGGGCGTGTTGCCCAATGTCGGCTCAGGGTTCTTGCAGACCCCCATGCCCAGCTCAGTCCTTGCTATTGCGTGAGGAGAGGCACCAAACGCGTCGGAGGCCACTGCCTACGGAAATGAAATGCGCCAGTAGCTATGAAATCAATAGCGTCCGGCGCAATGAGAACGGCTGCTACGGGTCAATTTGAATCAAAATTCTGCTGCTCATTGCAGCCGAGACATGTAGTCCCGCCTACCCCGGCAAATGGCACACCGCCTCGATGTTGTTGCCTTCCGGATCGATGACAAAAGTGCCGTAGTAGTGCGCGTGGTACTCGGGGCGCAGGCCGGGGGCGCCGTTGTCCTTGCCGCCGGCGGCGATGGCGGCGGCGTAGAAGGCGTCCACCTGGGCGCGGGTCTGGGCCTTCCAGGCCAGGTGGCAGCCGGTGGTGGCTGGTGGGCCGCCATAGGGGGAGGGGCCGTCGATGAACCACACGTCGGCCTTCTTGCCGTCGGGTTCGGCGGGGTCGGGGTAGGCGAAGCCGAGGATGTTCATGCCGTAGTTGCCTTCAAAGCAAACGCTGTAGCCCAGGGGCGCAAGGGCGGCGCTGTAGAACGCTTTGGCGCGCTGGATGTCGGTGACGCGGAAGGTCATGTGGTCAAGCATGGGATGCTCCTTTGGGATGGGCGTGCGCGATTCGCACCATCAATACTGTAATTGCATACAGTATTGATTGGCAAGCGGCTTGTGGCCTCGGGCTGGCGGCGTAGGCCGCCTCAGGCCGTGCAGGTCTGGTTGCGTCCCTGCGCCTTGGCCTGGTAGAGGGCTTTGTCGGCGCGGGCCAGCATGGCGTCAAGCGTGTCGCCGGGGCCATGCCAGGTGGTCACGCCGATGCTGAGCTGGCAGTCCAGTGCGTGGCCCGAGGCGGTGGCGGTGTGGATGCGCTGGGCCACGCTGCGGGCGTCGTCGATGTCGGTTTCGGGCAGCAGCACCATGAATTCCTCGCCGCCGTAGCGGCCCAGCCGGTCGGCGCGGCGCAGCACGGCCTGGGTGCGCTCGACGAAGTGCACCAGCACCGCGTCGCCGTGCTGGTGGCCCAGGGTGTCGTTTACGGTCTTGAAGTGGTCCAGGTCCAGCATCATGATGGCCGGGCCCCGACCGGTGCGCTGGCTGCGCGCCAGTTCTTCCTCGAAGCGCTCAAGCAGCGCGCGGCGGTTGAGCGTGTGGGTCAGGGCGTCGTGCGTGGCCAGGTGATTCAGCTCGGTGGTCAGGCGGTCGGTGGCCATGAGCACGGCGCCAATGGACAGCATCAGCACGGTGAGCACATAGGCGCCGATGTACAGGGTTTGGTAGAGCGAAGGCTCCATCAGGTCGCTGCCGGCACGGCCAACCAAGGTGGTGGAGAGCCGTACGGCCAGCACCGCGATGTGCAGCGCCAGCACCACCTCCACCAGCCGCACCGGAAAGCGTTTGCCGCCATGGTGCAGCAGAAAGCGCAGGTTGGCGGCATAGATGCAGATCATCAGCGCGGTGAAGCTCCCGAGCCGCAGGGGGTAGCTGGGGTGGCCATAGGTGAGCCAGGTGAACAGCAGCGCCGAGAGGGCCGCAACGGTGCCCCACAGGCGCCAGCCGCCCCCGTGGCCAAGGAAGCGGCGGCAGCCGACGTAGAAGGCCGTGGTGCCCAGCAGCAGCAGGGTGTTGGCGATCACCATGGAGAACAGGTCGGGGAACACGCCGCGCCCGCTGAACATCACGGTGGCCAAGAGCCATGTCATGGGGGCGCTGGCCCAGTAGCCTATGCCCTGGATGCTGGGTGGGTAGTAGCGCCGCATGAAATACAGCACCACGGCCATCAGCGAGGCCATGAGGCCCGCCATGGCGATCAGCGAGCGCGGGTCGAGGTTTGTCATCGGGCGGGATCGGTGCGCTTGGTGTGGCTTTTCGATCTCAGTATAGCCAGCGCCGCCGCTGGCCGCTGCGCAAGGACATCTGGGCCAATTTGGCTTGCAGCGCCCGTATCGCTGGCGCCACAAGCTATGGTTTCAATAGCGCACAGGCGCGGCTGGCGTCTTGGGCTGAAAGTCACAGAACGGGGCCACCAGGCATTCCCAGCAGCGCGGCTTGCGCGCCTGGCAGACGTAGCGGCCCAGCAGGATGAGCCAGTGGTGCGAGTCCACCGCATAGGCAGCGGGCACGCGCGCGAGCAACTGCTTCTCGACTTCCAGCGGGTTCTTGCCGGGCGCCAGGCCGGTGCGGTTGCTGACGCGGAAGATGTGCGTGTCCACCGCCATGGTGGGCTGGCCGAAGGCGACGTTGAGCACCACGTTGGCCGTCTTGCGGCCCACGCCGGGCAAGGCTTCGAGCGCCTCGCGCGTGCGCGGCACCTCGCCGCCGTGCTGCTGCACCAGGATGCGGCAGGTCTCCATCAGGTGGCGGGCCTTGCTCTTGTACAGGCCAATGGTCTTGATGTAGCCCTCCAGCCCTTCGAGGCCCAGGTCCAGGATGGCCTGTGGCGTGTTTGCCACCGGGAACAGCTTGCGCGTGGCCTTGTTCACTCCCACGTCGGTGGCCTGGGCCGACAGCAGCACGGCGGCCAGCAGCTCGAACACGCTGGTGTATTCCAGCTCGGTGTTGGGTTGCGGGTTGGCGGCCTTGAGGGCGGCGAAGAAGGGTTCGATCTGCGCGGTTTTCATGGCGTGCAGTGTAGGGGCTGGGCGCCTGACAAAGCGGGCGGTGCACGGTTGCAGGAAACCTGCGCTTCGATTGGCGACAATGCGGGATTCGTCGCCAACTCCGCTCCAACACGCCATGCAATTCGCCGACCGCCTGAACAACGTCGAAACCTCCGCCATCCGCGAACTCTTCAAGCTGCTGGGCAAGCCCGGCATCATCAGCTTTGCCGGGGGCTTCCCCGACAGCGCCATGTTCGACGTGGACGGCATCCAGGGCGCCGTGAACCAGGCCCTGGCCGAGGAGCCCGGCGCCGCGCTGCAGTACGGCGCCACCGAGGGCTACCAGCCGCTGCGCGAGCAGCTCAGCGCGTTCATGGCCAGCAAGGGCGCGCAGGGCGTGGCGCCCGAGAACCTCATCGTCACCACCGGCAGCCAGCAGGCGCTGGACCTGCTGGGCAAGACGCTCATCAGCCCCGGCGACAAGGTGATCGTCGAAGGCCCGACCTTCCTGGCCACCATCCAGTGCTTCCGCTTGTATGGCGCGCAGCTCATCAGCGCGCCCATCGACGGCAACGGCGTGAAGACCGACGAGCTGGAAAAGCTCATCGCCGAGCACCGGCCCAAGTTCGTCTACCTCATCCCCACCTTCGGCAACCCCAGCGGCGCCATGCTGAGCCTGGAGCGCCGCAAGAAGGTGCTGGAACTGGCCGTGAAATACCAGACCCTGGTGGTCGAGGACGACCCCTACGGCGACCTGTACTTTGGCGAGGCGCCGCCGCCCAGCCTGCTGGCCCTGTCGGCCACCGTGCCGGGCAGCCGCGAGCTGCTGGTGCACTGCGGCAGCCTGAGCAAGGTGCTGTCGCCCGGCCTGCGCGTGGGCTGGATGATCGCCCCGGCCGAGCTGCTGGCCAAGGCCACCATGTGCAAGCAGTTCAGCGACGCGCACACCAGTACCTTCGCCCAGGCCACGGCCGCGCAGTACCTCAAGGCCGGCCGCATGCCCGCCACGTTGGCCCATGTGCGCAAGGTGTACGCCGAGCGTGCCCAGGCCATGGGCGACGCGCTACGCAAGGATTTGGGCGACGCCATCGCGTTCGTGCAGCCCCAGGGCGGCCTGTTCGTGTGGGCGCGCCTGACGGGGGCGGGCGGCAAGGTGGCGGACGGCAATGTGTTCGCCAAGGCCGCCATCGACAAGGGCGTGGCCTTCGTGCCCGGCACGCCGTTCTTCTGCGCCCAGCCCGACCACGCCACGCTGCGACTGTCGTTCGCCACGGTCGGCGTGGACAAGATCCGCGAGGGCGTGGCGCGCCTGGCGCAAGCTTTGTAAATCGCCTGGGCTCAGGCGCAGGCGCAGCGGTCGCGCCCCTGGCGTTTGGCTTGGTAAAGCGCCTGGTCTGCGCGGTCCAGCAGGTCGCGCAGGCTGCGGTCCGTGGGCAGCTGGCAGGCCAGCCCGATGCTGGTGGTGACCTGCACTGGCTGGCCGTGCGGGCCGGGCAGGGACAGGTCGCGGATGTGTTGCAGGATGCGCTCGGCAATGGCCAGCGCGCCGTCATGGCCTGAACCCGGCAACAACACCCCGAACTCCTCGCCGCCGAGGCGGCCCACGGTGTCGTCGGCGCGCAGCAGCAGCTGTACCGCTTGCGCAAACGCGATCAGCACACGGTCGCCTTCGAGGTGACCCAGGCGGTCGTTGATCTGTTTGAAGTGGTCCAGATCCAGCATCAGCAGGGCCAGCGGCTGGCTCTCGGTGCTGGCGAGCTGAAAGGCGGCTTCGGCGCGCTCCAGGAAGACACGGCGGTTGGCCATGCCCGTCAGGGTGTCGGTGCTGGCCATACGGTGCAATTCGCGCTCCAGGTTCTTGCGCTGGGTGATGTCGCGGTAAATGCCCTCGACACCTGCGAAATTCCCGTCGTCATCGAACACCGCCTGGCTGCTGATGGAAATGTCGATCACGCGCCCATCCTTGCGCACCATCTGGCCAGGAAAATCGGACACGGCACCATGTGCCTGGATGGCGGCCTTGAACGCGTCGCGGTCCGAGCTTTGTGGGTAGTAGGACTCGGCTGTGCGGCCAATGATCTCTTGCGGGTCGTAGCCCAGCACCTGGCGCACGCCAGGGCCCACATGCAGCACCACACCCTGGGCGTTGGTGCGGTAGTACACGTCTCGCATGTTCTCGAACAGGCGCCGGAAATGCTGCTCGCTCTCGCGCAACTGGGCCTGGATTTCGCTCTGGTGCGTCATGTCGGTGCCGCAGATCAGTACCGAGGGCAGGCCGTCCACCTCCGCCGCCACGCTGGTGAACAGCGCCATGCGCAACTGACCCTTGCAGGTGCGGATGCGGATTTCGGTGGACTTGTTGGGAATGCCGCTCTCGGGTGCGCTGGCCACCCTCTGGATGCGCCCGCTGGAGCGCTGCTGATCGACCGGGTGGACGAACTCGGTGGTCGGGTGGCCCACCATCTGCTCCGCGGAGTCGGCTTCGAACAGCACCTGGCACGCCTGGTTGACATGCTGGATCACGCCATCGCGCACCACCATCACGGCGACTGGCAGCATGTGCCACAGCGGGTTGTGGGTGATGTCCATGGCGCAACGGTGGTAAGAGTGTGCGCCTTCATTGTGGCATCGCATGTCTGGTGTTGGGGTGGGCGCATGCCTTCAGAAGGGCAGGGATTTCCCGATGTGGGTGCCGCAACGATAATGCAGCGCTTGCCCACTCGTTGCCTTGCCCATGCCTCTTGCGCTTGATACCTCTGCCATCACCCATGGCATTCAACTGGCGGTGGCGCCGGTGTTTCTGCTCACGGCGGTGTCCGGCATGATCGGCGTGGTGGCGGGGCGACTGGCCCGCATCATCGACCGCGCGCGGGTCGTGGAAGAACGGGCCCGGCGCGATCCCGATTCGTCAGAACAGGCAGTGCAGGAATTGCTGACGCTGCGCCGCAGGGGCTACCTGGCCAATGCGGCGATTGCGCTGCTGACGGCATGTGCCTTCTTCATCGGCATCACCATCATCCTGCTGTTTCTGGGCGAAACGGCGGGGCTGCAGGCCAGCCGCATGGCTGTGGCCGGGTTCTTGCTGGGGGTGGGCTCGTTTTTGCTCGCGCTGACCTGCTTCATGACCGAGACGGTGCTGGCGACCCGGTTGTTCAACTTCCATCTGCTGCTGGAACTCGAAAAGACAAAAAAAAGCACCCAGGCTTGACGCTCTGGGTGCCTTGCCTGCCGGCCGCAGGATCAGCTGCAGGAGCAGCCGCCTGAACCACCGCAGCCACCGCCGCCCATGGCCTGGCGGGCCTTGGCCTCAAACTGCGGGAAGAGCACGTTGTTTTCCAGGTGGATGTGGTTGTAGAGGTCGTCGCAGAGTTGGCCGATGCCGGCGTACAGCGCGCGCCAGGTGTTGCAGGCGCCTTCGGGTGGCGTGGCATCGTTGGTCATGGATGCCAGCTTTTCCAGTGTGGCGATGTGGTCCACGTGCTCGGCGCGCATCACGCTGATGGGTTGGTTCACAAACGGGTTGCCGCCGGATTTGAGCATGGGGAACAGGATGGCCTCTTCCTTGTGCATGTGCGAGAGAAGGTCTTGTTGCACCGCTTCAAGCAGGCTGGCAAGGCCCGCGGGGACGTTCGGGTTGGCGCGGTGCACCGATTCCACGCGTTGCGCCATGCGGATCAGCTCGGGCAACTGTGCCTTGTGAACCTGGTGGTAGCGCGCCACGATATGGTCGATGAGCGGGTTGGGCTCGGTGATACCCGTCGCGGTGCTGGGGCGCTGCAACTGTGCCAGCTCGGCCAGCACGGCCTGCAAGTCCAGGCCTTTCTCGGCCGTGGCGCTGGTCAGGCTCAGGTGGCCGCCGCAGCAAAAATCCAGCTTCAGGCGGCGGAACACTGCGGTGGCGCCGGGCAAGTCCACGGCGATTTGCCCGATCGACATGGCGGGATTCAGGGCCTGGATTTCGGGGGAGGTGGTACTCATGGGGTATGTCCTAGAAAATGGGTATTTCTACTTCTCATTTTATCTAATAAAATGCAAGTTACATGCCTGTTTTTATCTATGAGCGGCTGTTGCCATGCGACTGACCCAATGGACCGACTTCACACTGCGGGTACTGATGTACTGCGCGGCCTGCTATGAGCGGGCGCTTCCCGTCACCATCACTGAAGTGGCTGAGGCGTATGGCATCTCACGCAGTCACCTGACCAAGATCGTGCAGGACCTGTCTGCGCGCGGTTATCTGGAAACCACCAGGGGGCGTGGCGGTGGCATGCGCCTGATGCGCCCCGCTAAGGAGATCAACGTGGGCGCGGTCGTGCGTGCCACGGAATCCGATTTTGTGGTGGTGGAATGCTTTGACCCCGAGAACAACCAGTGCCGCCTGAGCAGCCACTGCCGCTTGCAAAGCGTGCTGGGGCAGGCCATGCTCGCCTTCTTTGCGGTGCTGGACGCGCTGACGCTGGAAGACCTGATGGCGCCCGTGGGGCAGGCGGCACCATCGGCCGGTGTGATTCCCATCGCCCTGGTGCCTGGCTTGCCACGGCCGGTGGACTGAGAGACTGAGTGCCTGTGTGGGTGGGTGACTACCAGTTCGCCCACCACAGCCGCAAGCGCATGCCCCAGGCGCTGGTGTAGCCGACCGACGAACCGGTCACGTTGCCTTCTGCATCCATCACCAGGATGGTGGGAACGGCATGCACGCCCAGGGCGCCAGCAATATTCCCATCGGGGTCCACGGCGGTGGTCCAGGGCAGGCGGCGTTCCTGCAGCAGGCGGGCGACCTGCGCAGTCTGGCCCGATTGCATGGCCACGGTCAGCACCGGGTGGTCTTGCTGCAGGCCCGTGATGGTGGGTTCCTGCACGCGGCAGATGGGGCACCATTGGGCCCAGACGTACAGCGCAGTGGCCTGGCCTGGATGGCGCGAGCGCCACTGCTCCAGGCTGAGGCGCTCGCCGCTGGCCAACTCCAATGGCAACGCGGGCAGCGGGCCGGAGGGCAGGTTGCGTGTTTGCCACCAGTGGGTGCCTGCAAACACGCCCAACAGCATCAGCAGGTTGAGCGCGTGCGCGCGCCAGCGCTTGCGCAGGTGCTGGCCCAGCCAGCGCAGGGCGGTGGGCATGTCAAGGCTGCAGGACTTCGAGCAGGCGGTCCAGCCCGCCGCTGTTGATGGCCACCAGGGCCTGTGCGCGCACCGAAGGCTTGGCATGGAAGGCGACCGATAGGCCGGCGGCCTCCATCATGGGCAGGTCGTTGGCGCCATCGCCCACGGCAATGGTTTGCTCCGGCGCCAGGCCCAGCAGGGAGGCCACCTCCAGCAGGGTGCGGCGTTTTTCCGCGCCGTCGCAGATGTCTCCCCACACCTGATCCACCATGCGGCCGGTGAGAAGGCCGTTCTCGATGTCCAGCACGTTGGCGCGTGCGAACTGGATGCCCAGCTGCGCCTTCACGCGGTCGGCAAAAAAGGTAAAGCCCCCGGAGACCAGCAGCGTGGCCAGCCCGGCATTGCGGCAGGCATGGATCAGCTCGCGCACGCCGGGGTTGAAGCGCATGCGGTGCAGCACCACCTGCTCCATGTGCGACACCGGCACGCCGCGCAGCAATGCCACACGCTGGCGCAGACTCTCCTTGTAGTCGGTGATCACGCCCTGCATGGCCGCTTCGGTGATGGCGGCCACCTCGGCCTTGCGGCCGGCGGCGTCGGCAATCTCGTCCACGCACTCGATGTTGATGAGCGTGGAGTCCATGTCAAACGCAATGAGCTTGTAGTCGGTCAGCTTGCGGGCCGTGGGCAGATTCTGAACAACCAGGCCGGGCGAGAGTTCTCTGGGGGGGGTCATGATGACTGCTATGTATTCAATAGCGATCAACGCTGGATGGACGAGCGTTGGATCGTGATTGTGGGTGTTGCTTTGGTGGGTTGGGCTCGGGCGCGGTCGGGTCGGCGGCGCGCCCGGCACTGACAACGTGAGTGTATCGGGGTTGCTGCACGCGAAGACGGGGGTAGCCTACGCCAGCCGTTCCCATACATTGCTGTAGTGCGGGAGGAGCGCTTTCCCTGGAGCGCTGGAGGCGTCCCCGCCCATTCTGAAAGGTGTTTCATGGACAGATTCGACTTCTGCATGTGGCTCCTGGGCGGCGCATTGGGCCCCCCCTTGCTAGCAAGCTCGGCACACGCCCAGGTGGCGGGCGCCGCCAAGCTGGATGTGCCTGCGGCCGTGGACTTGTCCGGCCGTCTGCGCATGCTCACGCAGCGCACCACCAAAGCCTATCTGCAGTGGGGCCAGTCGATCGTGGCGGAGGAGGCCCGCCATTTGTTGCACGATTCCGTGGCGCGTTTTGCTTCGCACCTTGCGGCGCTCAAGGGCTTTGCACCCCAGGTGGTGGTGCAGGAACGGCTTGCGGCCCTGGAGGCGCGCTGGAGCGACTTCCAATCCCTGCTGCTTGCGGGGGAGCCCCACCGCCACGGTGCGACGGCGCTCTACGACGCCAGCGAGTTGCTGCAAACGGCCGCTCACCGGACCACGCTGGCCTACGAGCACCTGACCGGCTCGCCATTCAACCAGTGGATAGGCATTGCCGGGCGCCAGCGCATGCTGTCGCAGCGCATGGCCAAGTTCTATCTTTTTCGCACCTGGGACATCCACGACAGCGCGGCGGGCATGGAGCTGCACCTGAGCCGCGCGCATTTCACGGCCGTGTTGAAGCAGCTGGAGGGCGCCCGCCTGCTGGACCCGCAGGTGCGCAGTGCGGCCACGCGCTTGCGAAGCGTCTGGAAGCCTTGCGAGGAAGCACTGTTTGCCGAGGGCACGCCGGCCCAGCTGCGCCTGCGTGCCGAACGCGTGGCCGGGGACAGCGAGCGTGTGCTGGCAGCCACGGAGGAGGTGGTGGCTTTGCTCGTGGCGCAGGCCCGGGAGCAGCAAGGGTAGCCCGTCTTGGGCCTTGGATTGCGGCATGACGCAAGTCAAGAAAAACCCATGCCAGCACACTTGGATAAATGCAGGAAAAATACGCAGATCCACAACCACGCACAGCCGTCCCATCCCATGAAACTGCGCACCCTGGCGCTTGTCGGCGCCTTCCTTGCTTCCTCTGCCGTCTGGGCCGCCGATGCAGCGGTCGATAACCTGATCAGCAGCCGCTGCGCCACCTGCCACGGCGCGGAGGGCCACGCCACGTCGCCGATTTTCCCGTCCCTCGCGGGCCAGAATCGCCAGTATCTGATCAAGCAGTTGCAGGACTTCCGCTCGAAAAAGCGGGTGAGCGAAACCATGGCGCCGCAGGTGGCGGACCTTTCCGATGAGACCATTGCTGCACTGGCCGACTTCTATGCCGCCAAGAAGCCGCGCACGCACCGTGTGTCCGATGCCGATCTGATTCCGGTGGGGCGCTACATCTTCACCAAGGGCAACAGTTGGTCCGGCGTGCCGGCCTGCGCCAGCTGCCATGGCGAGAATGCGGCCGGCACGGCCACATTGCCGCGCCTGGCGGGTCAGAACGCGCGCTACCTGATGTCCCAGCTCAAGGACTTCAACCTGCGCACCCGCAACAACGACAACGAAGCCATGCACCTGGTGGCCTCGCGCCTGACGGAGCTGGAAACCAAGGCCGTGGCGGACTATCTGTCCCAACTGCCCTGAACCCGGCGCTGCGCTCAGCGCCCGTGGGGAGGCGAGCGCAGGTACAGCCGGTCGGACCAGGTGGCCAGCCATTCAGGCTTGAAGGCCACGAACACCGCCGCCAGCATGCCGGTGACGATGGCATCGCCCCAGGCCATGAGCCAGTGCGCCACCAGCGACAGGCCCGAGCCCACGCCGGGCAGGCTCTGCCCCAGGGCCTGCGCCAGCACCGAGGCGGCAAAGCCACACAGCGCCGTGCCCAGGAAGGCGCGGCCCAGGATGTACACAAACATGCGCTCGCCGGTGAGGCGGCGCAGCAAGGCGCCCAGCAGCAGCGCCAGGCTGGCCGGTGCCAGCCCCAGCCACACGGTGAGCGCCAGGGCTTCGTCCCAGCCCATACCGGCGATCAGGCCTGCCAGCGCGCCCACGGCCAGCAACACCGGCACCGCCAGCGGCCAGCCCAGCATCAGCACCACCAGGCAGGCGCCAGACCATTGCAATTGCAGCGGCATGGCATGCAAGGAGGGCAGCGCCCACAGCCAGGGCAGCAGCACCAGCGTGGCCAGCAGCGGCGTCCACAGTGCGGAGGGGGTGCCGTGACTCTCGTGCACCAGCGGCTTGCGGCTGGCCAGCAGGCGCCAGGGCTGCGCCGCCAGGGCAGCGCCCAGGGCCACCAGGAGGAAGGCAAGTTCGAGCCACATGGTTGTTTGCTATTATGTTAATAGCTGATGGCGCTTGCTGGATAAGCGCTGTCGGCCAATTTTGCTTGAAGCTCTTCTCATGCCGCAGCCATTGGTTGCCCCAGGCTGCGCAGCACGTCGCGCACCATTTGGGCGCGGGCCTGGGGGTCGGGCAGCTCGCGCTCGATGCGCAGTTTTTCATTGCCCGCCAGCTTGATGTGCTTGTTCTTCTGGATCAGCCCGATGATGGCCATGGGCTCCACCGGCGGCTGGGGCTTGAAGGTGATGTGGATGACGCCGGGCGCCGCGTCCACCTTGACCACGCCGTAGGGCTGGCTCAGGGTGCGCAGGCGGTGCACGTCGATCAGCGTCTGTGCCTGCGGCGGCAGCTTGCCGAAGCGGTCCACGATCTCCTCCAGCAGGCCGTCGATTTGCTCGCTGGTACGCGCCGTGGCCAGCTTTTTGTAGAACGACAGGCGCAGGTGCACGTCGCCGCAGTAGTCGTCGGGCAGCAGGGCGGGGGCGTGCAGGTTGATGTCGGTGGTGACGGACAGCGGTGCCAGCAGGTCGGGCTCCTTGCCCGCCTTGAGGCAGCGCACCGCCTCGGACAGCATCTCGTTGTAGAGCTGGAAGCCGATCTCCATCATGTTGCCGCTCTGGTTCTCGCCCAGCACCTCGCCGGCGCCGCGGATCTCCAGGTCGTGCATGGCCAGGTAGAAACCACTGCCCAGCTCCTCCATCTGCTGGATGGCTTCGAGCCGCTGCTGGGCCTGCTTGGTCAGGCCTTCGATGTCGGGCACCATCAGGTAGGCGTAGGCCTGGTGGTGGCTGCGGCCCACGCGCCCGCGCAGCTGGTGCAACTGCGCCAGGCCGAACTTGTCGGCGCGGCTCATGAGGATGGTGTTGGCCGTGGGCACGTCGATGCCGGTCTCGATGATGGTCGAGCACAGCAGGATGTTGAAGCGCTGGGCCACAAAGTCGCGCATCACGCGCTCCAGCTCGCGCTCGGGCATCTGGCCGTGGGCCACGGCGATGCGGGCTTCGGGCAATATCTCTTCGAGCTTCTGGCGCCGGTTCTCGATGGTCTCCACCTCGTTGTGCAGAAAGTAGCACTGGCCGCCGCGCTTCAATTCACGCAGCACGGCCTCGCGGATCACGCCTGTGCCCTCGTTGCGCACAAAGGTCTTGATCGCCAGGCGGCGCTGCGGCGCGGTGGCGATGACCGACAGGTCGCGCAACCCTTCGAGCGCCATGCCCAGCGTGCGCGGGATGGGGGTGGCGGTGAGCGTGAGCACGTCCACCTCGGCGCGCAACTGCTTCATCTGCTCCTTGTGGCGCACGCCGAAGCGGTGTTCCTCGTCGATGATGAGCAGGCCCAGGTTGTGGAATTTGGTGGATTCGGACAGCAGCTTGTGCGTGCCGACCACGATGTCCACCGTGCCATCGGCAATGCCCTTGATGGCGGCGGTGATCTCCTTGCCTGAGCGAAAGCGCGAGACTTCGGCAATCTTCACCGGCCACTTGCTGAAGCGGTCCACCAGCGTCTGGTAGTGCTGCTCGGCCAGCAGCGTGGTGGGTGCGAGAAAGGCGACCTGCTTGCCGCCCGTGACGGCCACGAAGGCCGCGCGCAGGGCGACCTCGGTCTTGCCAAAACCGACGTCGCCGCAGACCAGGCGGTCCATGGGGCGGGGCGAGATCATGTCCTGGATGACGGCGTGGATGGCGGCGTTCTGGTCGGCCGTCTCCTCGAAGCCGAAGTCGTTGGCGAACTGCTCGTAGTCCTGAGGTTGAAAGCGGAAGGCATGGCCCTCGCGCGCGGCACGGCGGGCGTAGATGTTGAGCAGCTCGGCTGCGCTGTCGCGCACCTGCTCGGCGGCCTTGCGCTTGGCCTTTTCCCACTGGCCGCTGCCCAGCTTGTGCAGAGGCGCCTCGTCGGCACTCACGCCGGTGTAGCGGCTGATGAGCTGCAACTGGCTCACGGGCACGTAGAGCGCCGCTTCGCCCGCGTACTCCAGGTGCAGGAATTCCTGCAGCGCGGGCGTGCCGTCGGCGTTGAGGTTGCCCACGTCCATGTTCACCAGGCCCCGGTAGCGGCCAATGCCGTGCTGGCTGTGCACCACCGGGTCGCCCACGTTGAGTTCGGCCAGGTCCTTGATCAGCGCTTCGACATCGCTGACCTGTTCCTGCTTCTTGCGCCTGCGCGTGGTGGGGCCTGCGGCGAACAGCTCGGTCTCGGTGACGAAGTCCAGGCCTTCTTCCACCCACCGAAAGCCTGTGGCAAGCGCGGCGGTGGCGATGCCGACCTTTTCCTCCGTGCTGGCCTGGAACTCGGCCAGCGAATCGAAGGCGGGCGGATTGAGCTGCGAGGCGCGCAGAAAGTCCAGCAGGCTTTCGCGCCGGCCATCGCTTTCGGCCAGCAGCAGCACACGCTGTGCGGTGCTGCGGATGTGCGCGTGCAGTCGGGCCAGCGGGTCTTCTGCACCGCGCACCACGGCAAGGTCGGCCAGGGGCTGGAACAGCGCACTGTCGGGCACATCCTCCACCCCCGAGCGCAGCGCGAGCTGGGCGTGCGGCTTGCCCAGGGTATAGAACTGCTCGGCGCTCAGGAACAGCGCTTCGGGCGGCAGGATGGGGCGGTCTGGGTCGCCCTGCAGCAGGCGGTGGCGCTCGCGCGTGTCCTGCCAGAAGCGCTGGAACGCGGCCTCCAGGTCGCCGTGCAGCACCACCGTGGCGTCGCTCCCCAGGTAGTCGAACACCGTGGCGGTGTCTTCAAAGAACAGGGGCAGGTAGTACTCGATGCCCGCGGTGGCCACGCCGTTGCCCATGTCCTTGTAAATGCGGCTGCGCGTGGGGTCGCCTTCGAGCAGCTCGCGCCAGCGGCTGCGAAAGCGCGCACGGGCCGCGTCGTCCATGGGGAACTCGCGGCCCGGCAGCAGGCGCACCTCGGGCACGGGGTAGAGGCTGCGCTGGCTGTCGGGGTCAAAGGTGCGGATGCTGTCGATCTCGTCGTCGAACAAATCCACGCGGTAGGGCTGCAGCGAGCCCATGGGGAAGAGGTCGATCAGCCCGCCACGCACCGCGTACTCGCCAGGGCTCACCACCTGCGTCACATGCTGGTAGCCCGCCAGCGTGAGCTGGGCACGCAATTGCGCCTCGTCCAGCTTTTGCTTGACCTTGAAGTGAAAGGTGTAGCCCGCCAGAAAGGCGGGCGGCGCCAGGCGGTACAGCGCCGTGGTGGCGGGCACCAGTACCACGTCGGCGCCTTGGGCGGCATCCTTCTGGCCAATGCGCCACAGCGTGGCCAGGCGCTCGCTGATCAGGTCCTGGTGCGGCGAGAACTGGTCGTAGGGCAGCGTTTCCCAGTCGGGAAACAGCGCGCAGCGCAGCTCGGGCGCAAAAAAGGCCATCTCATCGATCAGGCGCTGCGCGTCGCTCGCGTCGGCGGTGACGATGGCGGTGCGGCGCTGCCCGGCCTTTTCACGCTCGGCCAGGCGGGCGAGCAGCAGCGCATCGGCGCTACCAGGAGGGCGGGGCAGGGTGAAACGTTTGCCGGGGGAGAGTTTGGGGAGATCCATGCGCAAGGGGAGGGCAAGGGCTGCCCATCATGCGCCAAGCGAAGGCGGCGCAGGGATCGGATTCTAGAATGCCCCCATGACTGACCCACAGATTCCCCCCCTGGCCTCGGCCCTGGGCCTGTCGCCTGCCACGCCCGGCGACTACTGGGCGCTGCTGCCCTGCGCGGGTACGGGGTCGCGCGCCGTGGTGGGGCCGGCCACGGTGGCTGCGCTGCCCAAGCAGTACCAGAGCGTGGCGGGCCATCCCATGGTGCTGCACACGCTGGCGGCGTTTGCCGGGGTGTCGCGCCTGCGCGGCACGCTGGTGGCGGTGGCGCCGGGCGACCATTTTCTGGACGCCTACCCCAGTGCTGCCTACTTCACGGTCGATTGTGGCGGCCCCACACGGGCTGACACGGTGCTGGGCGGTTTGCGTGCCCTGCAGGCCCGTGGAGCGCGCGCGCAGGACTGGGTGCTGGTGCACGACGCCGCGCGCTGCCTGGTCACGCCCGAGCAGATCGATGCGCTGATCGACGCCTGCGCGCACGACAGCGTGGGTGGCCTGCTGGCCCACAAGTTGGCCGATACGCTCAAGACCGCCACCGCCGGGCCGGGCGGCGTGCGCGTGGCGTCCACGGTGGACCGCAGCGACAAATGGCTGGCGCAGACGCCGCAGATGTTCCGCATCGGTGCCCTCATGGCCGCACTGGAGCATGTGGGCAGCGCCGTGACCGACGAGGCAAGCGCCATGGAGGCCATGGGCCTGCATCCGCGTCTGGTGGCGGGCAGTGCACTCAATTTCAAGGTGACCTACCCCGAAGACTTTGCGCTGGCACAGGCCGTGTTGGCGCAACGCGGGCACGGCGCCACGCTGGAACGTTTTGGGGGTGTGCGCCTGCACACCGACCCTGCAAAGGAACAGGACACATGAATTTCAGGATCGGAGAAGGCTGGGACGTGCATGCGCTGGTGCCGGGGCGGCGCCTGGTGATTGGCGGGGTGGTGATTCCCCACACCCTGGGGCTGCTGGGTCATTCGGATGCTGACGTGCTGCTGCACGCCATCACCGACGCGCTGCTGGGTGCGGCCGGGCTGGGCGACATCGGTGCGCATTTCCCCGACACGGACGCGCAGTTCCGCGGCGCCGACTCTGCCGTGTTGCTGCAGGAGGCTGCGCGCCGTGTGCGTGCGCAGGGCTGGGCGCTGGGCAACATCGACACCACCGTGGTGGCCCAGGCCCCGCGCCTGGCAGCGCACATTCCCGCCATGCGCGCACGCATCGCGCAGGTGCTGGATCTGGCGCCCGAGCAGGTGAACATCAAGGCCAAGACCGCCGAACGCCTGGGCCCCGTGGGTCAGTGCCTGGCCATCGAAGCGCGGGCCGTGGCCTTGTTGCTCAAGGCCTGATTCCGGCCCGTGGGCTCTTGGTGGCCAAGGGGGGCTTTGCACTGTTCTTGGTCTTTGAAACTGGCGCGTCCCAGGCCAGGGCCGCCGTGCAAGGGCCGCCTCGCCGCACCGGCGGCGTCCCCCTTCCCGGCTCGCGTAGCGAGAAGAGAGAAGGGGGAAGCGGCGCAGCCGCACAGGGGGATATCACCCCATTTTTCGGGGCAGGTTGCGCTTGACCTGTGGGCGCTGCAGGCGTTGTGGCGCTTCGGTGCCGGGGGGCTGGTTGCTGGTGCGCTGCAACTGCACATGGGCCACCAGGCCGCCTGAGCTGGAGTTGGCCAGCGCGAAGATGCCGCCCATGCGCTGGATGGTCTTGTCCACGATGGACAACCCCAGGCCCGCGCCCGCCGCGGCGGTGCGGGCGGCGTCGCCCCGGAAGAAGGGCTTGGTCAGGTTGGCCAATTGCTCGGGGGGCACGCCGGTGCCGTGGTCGCGCAGCTTGATGAGCACCCAGTCCTCGCGCGCCTTGGCGGCAATCTCCACGCGGGTGCTGGCGGTGTCGGGGGTCTTGCCGTAGCGGCGTGCATTCTCCAGCAGGTTGGAGATCACGCGCGCCAGTTCCACCTCGTCGGCCAGCACGTTCAGGTCTTCGGGCACCTGCATGGTGATCTGCAGTTCGCGGTGGTCCTGCACGGCGTACACGCACGAGGAGATGACGGCGTGCAGGTTCACCGGGGTGAGCGTCACGTGGTCGGGGCGTGCGTAGTCCAGAAACTTGTCGATGGTGGCGTCCAGCTGCACGATGTCGGCCACCATGTGCTCGCGCGCGACTTCATCGTTCACGCTCATTTCGGTTTCCAGGCGCAGGCGGGCCAGCGGGGTACGCAGGTCGTGCGAGATGCCGGCCAGCATCACGGCGCGGTCCTGTTCCAGCTTGGCGAGCTTTTGTGCCATGCGGTTGAAGCCGATGTTCACCTCGCGGATCTCGCTGGTGACCACTTCCTCGTCCAGGTGGCTGGCGGCAAAGTCGCCGTCGCGCACGCGGTTGGCGGCGTAGGAGAGTTGCTTGAGCGGCTGGTTGATGAGCCGTGCGATGACGGCAGCGCCTGCCAGCGACAGGGCGCCTGCGGTGACCAGCCAGATCAGCCAGGTCTTGCCGCCTGCCGGGCTGAAGCGCGAGCGGTCCATCAGCAGCCAGTTGGGGTCGCCGTTGATCGAGAAACCCACCCACAGGCCTTTCTCGCCGTTCACGCTCTGCGCCACGATGGTGTCGGGCCCCAGGCGCTGGGTGAGCTGCTCGGCCAGGCGCAGGCCCAGGGCCGAGCGCTCCAGCGGCTCGTAGCGGTCACCGGGCTCGCGCGGCACGATGCGCACGCCTTCCTGGTCGGCCATGGTCTTGATGAGCGAGACGCGGGCAATGCCATCGGCGTGCAGCAGCGCCGCGCGGCTGAGGTTGACGAGCGAGGCGATCTGCTGCGCCGTGTGCAGTGCACGCGGCTCGAACTCCAGCGCCCGCAGCGTCTGCAACCAGGCCAGGATGCTGCCCACCAGCAGCACGCCCAGCAGGAAGAAGGTGCGCCAGAACAGGTTCAGGCCCACGCGCTTGCGTGGCTCGCGCCGCCGCTCGGTGGCTTCCAGCGGCGCGGGGCTGGTGGCGTCGGGGTCCGCGCGACGCGGCTTCGGCATGGAAAGGGCTACCACAGGTGCCGGCGTCTCAGCTCGTGCCGTCCGGCACGAAGACGTAGCCCACACCCCACACGGTCTGGATGTAGCGTGGCGAAGCAGCGTCGTCCTCGATCAGCTTGCGCAGGCGCGAGACCTGCACGTCCAGGCTGCGGTCGAAAGGCTCGAACTCGCGCCCGCGGGCCAGCAGCGCGAGTTTTTCGCGCGACAGCGGTTGGCGTGGGTGGCGCACCAAGGCCTTGAGCATGGCGAACTCGCCCGTGGTCAGCGGCAGTTCTTCGCCGTTCTTCTGCAGCACGCGCGTGCCGAGGTCGAAAGTGAAGGGGCCAAAGCTCACCACCTCGTTCTCGCCCGAGGGGGCGCCGGGGGCTTCTTGCGGCGGACGACGGCGCAGCACGGCGTTGATGCGGGCCAGCAGTTCGCGTGGGTTGAAGGGCTTGCCCAGGTAGTCGTCGGCGCCCACTTCCAGGCCCACGATGCGGTCCACGTCCTCGCCCTTGGCGGTGAGCATGACGATGGGTGTCCGGTCGTTGGCGGCACGCAGGCGGCGGCAGATCGAGAGGCCGTCTTCGCCGGGCATCATCAGGTCCAGCACGATCAGATCGACCGTGTCGCGCAGCAGGATGCGGTTGAGCGCCTTGCCGTCTTCGGCCAGGATGACTTCCAGCCCCTCTTGGGTGAGGTAGCGGCGCAGCAGGTCGCGGATGCGGGCATCGTCGTCCACGATCAGGATCTTGTCCGGACGGCTGCCCACCGGGCGCTTGGGTGCAGGTACCTCGGTGTCGGTGGAGCTGCCGGGCGGGGGAGGGGCGGTCAGGGTGGCCATGTCAATCCTCGGTCCAATTTGTAACAGGCGCCATTGTTACCACTTTGCGGACAAAAAACCGGGGCAAGGCCTGTGGTTTGACCAATGGTTACAAGTTTTGCGGACTGTTGGCAGGTTGGCGCCGGGGCTCAGCCGCACTTGCGGCCTTGGCTGACATGCGCAGTGCGCCGCTTTGCGCTATGTTGGGTCTGCTTTCCATCCACACCAGGAACATCGAACATGCAAAATGCTATAAAAATAATAGCTACTAGCGCTTTATTGGTAAGCGCTTTGCCGGTTTTTTCTCAAAATGCACCTGCCGCCGATCCGCGCAACGTGGTGCAACTGTCGGCCAGTGGGGCCGTGGAAGTTCAGCAGGATGAGCTGATCCTCACCCTTGGGGCCGGTGCCGACGGCAGAGATGCCAGCTCGGTGCAGGCACAGTTGCGCCAGGTGGTCGATGCTGCGCTGACGGTGGCGCGCAGCCAGGTGGCCGCGCCGCAGATGGAGGTACGCACCGGCCAGTTCAGCCTGTACCCGCGCCACGGAAAGAACGGTGAGATCACCGGCTGGCAGGGCCGCGCCGAACTGGTGCTGCACGGGCGGGACTTTGCCCGCATCACCGCGACGGCGGCGCGCATCCAGGGCATGCCCATCGCCCAGGTGGGCTTTGGCCTGAGTCGCAGCGAAAGCGAGCGTGCCGAGCGCGAGGCCCAGTCACAGGCGATTGAAGCCTTCAAGGTGCGCGCGGCCACGCTGACCCAGGCCTTTGGCTTTGCGGGCTACACGTTGCGCGAGGTGTCGGTCAGCAGCCAGGGGCAGATGCCTGTGCCCCGGCCACGCATGATGGCCATGGAAGCCAAGATGGCGCCCATGGCCGACAGCCCGCTGCCAGTGGAATCGGGCAAGAGCACGGTGGAAGTGACGGTGTCCGGCTCGGTGCAGATGCGCTGAAGCCCTGCTGAAGGCTTAGAACTTGTCCGTAAATTATTTGGTGCCACGCAGCTCTCTTTTCGGGATGGGATGCAAGACGCGGTGCGCAGCCCATAGCCCGGCTATGGGCAAGCATCGCAACGCCGCAGACCGCCCGAAAAGTGCACTGCCCTTCGGGTTGGGGCGAAATCGGGCGATTTCGCGCCCTTGCCGCTTGCATGGGCAACCAGCCCATGCGACGCGCCAAGACCTCGAACTCATCCCGATTGCGCTCCAACGTGGCACCAAATAATTTCCGGACAAGTTCTTACTGCGCCATCCAGCCGCCATCCATGTTCCAGGCCACACCACGCACGTTGTTGGCGGCGCTGGAGCAGAAGAACACGGCCAGTTCGGCCAGTTCTTCGGGTGTGGTGAACTGCATCGACGGCTCCTTTTCGCCCAGCAGTTGCCGCGTGGCCGCCTCGATCGAGATACCCTGGGCCGCCGCCTTGGCGTCCACTTGCTTTTGCACCAGCGGTGTGAGCACCCAGCCGGGGCAGATGGCGTTGCAGGTCACGCCGGTGGTGGCCGTCTCCAGTGCCACCACCTTGGTCAGGCCGACCACTCCGTGCTTGGCGGCCACATAGGCGGCCTTTTGCGCGGACGCCACGAGCCCGTGCACCGAGGCCACGTTGATGATGCGCCCCCAGTTGGCTGCCTTCATGGCGGGCAGGGCCAGGCGCGTGGTGTGGAAGGCGCTGGACAGGTTGATGGCCAAGATGCTGTCCCAGCGCTCGACCGGGAAGTCCTCGGTGCTGGCCACATGCTGGATACCTGCGTTGTTGACCAGAATGTCCACACGGCCCAGTTCGCGGGCGGCAAAGGCCATCATTTCCTCGATGTCCGCAGGGCGGCTCATGTCGGCGCCGTGGTACTCCACGCGCACCTCATGCCCGGCCTGGGCTGCGGCAGCGCGCACTTCGGCGCAGGGGCCTTGTGCATCGCCAAAGCCATTGAGCACCACATGGGCGCCCTGGCGCGCCAGTCCCTTGGCGATTCCCAGGCCGATGCCGCTGGTGGAACCGGTAACGAGGGCCGTCTTGCCTTTGAGCATGAGTCAATCTCCGAATGAATTACGATGCGACAAACAAGAATTATCGAGCACCGATATTGCAAGGCGCATCCATGATTGAACCTAGGCTGAACTACGTATCCTGCCCCGGCCCCGCCGCTGTGCGCCAAGGCCAGAGTCCCACGCAGGAACACCGCATGGCCTGGTGGGAGTGGAATGCCACCGGCAACCCGCAGCACCCGCATGTGGTGGTCTGCGCACACGGCCTGTCGCGCCAGGGGCGCGACTTCGATACCCTGGCCCGGGCCCTGTGCCACCGCGTGCGCGTGGTCTGCCCCGACGTGGTGGGCCGCGGCCACAGCGATTGGCTGGCCGACCCCATGGGCTACCACGTGGGCCAGTACGCTGCCGACATGCTGGCCTTGTTGCAACACCTGCACCAGCAGTCCCCGTTGGACGCGCTGGACTGGGTCGGCACCAGCATGGGCGGTCTCATCGGCATGGCCTTGTGCGGTCAGCCAGGTCTGCCGTTGCCGGTGCCTGTGCGCCGCTTGGTGCTCAACGATGTGGGGCCGGCCATCCAGTGGGAGGCACTGGTGCGCATTGGCCAGTACCTGGGGCAGCCGGTGCGGTTTGCGTCGGAGCAGCAGGCGGCCGACATGCTGTGGACGCTGTCCACCGGCTTCGGGCCGCACACGCCGCAGCAGTGGATGGATCTCACCCGTCCCCTGTTGCGTGCGCTGCCCGAGGGGGGCTGGGGGCTGCACTATGACCCGGCCATCGCTGTGCCTTTCCGTGCGCTCACCCAGGAGGCTGCAGCTGCGGGCGAATCCGCGCTGTGGCAGTGGTACGACCAGATCCAGGCGCGCACGCTGCTGCTGCGTGGCGCGCAGTCCGATCTGCTCTCGCGTGCCACGGCACAGGCCATGGGCCAGCGCGGGCCGCGTGCGATGCTGGTGGAGTTCGAGGGGGTGGGCCATGCGCCCACGCTGGTAGCGGACGACCAGGTGGCGGCGGTCACGTCCTTTTTGTTGAGCTGAGCCGGGACTGCTGCATGAAAAGTCAGACGATGCTCCCGGTGGCACCGCCCTCCGGTGGGCCCGGTATGGAGAGCGTGCCCCAACTGATCGCCGCCACCGCGCACACCCTGCCCGAGCAGCGCCACGCACTGGAGCGCGCGCGCAGCTTTGCCGAGCCATTGATCGGGGGCGAGTGCCTGGATTCCGGTGAAAACACCCTGGCCCACGCCGATGCGGTGGCGACCATCCTCAAGTCCATTGGCGGCTCCGAGGCCATGCAGGCCGCCAGCTACCTGGTGCACGCCTGTGAGCACCTGAACAAGCCGCAGGAGGTGATCGCCAAGGCCTTTGGCGACAACTTCGCCACGCTGGCGGTGGAGACCACACAGCTCATGCGCGTGCAGTACCAGACGCGCATGGCCCAGGCCGCGGGCCAGCAGGTGGACGATGTGGCCGCGCAGACCGAAACCGTGCGCAAGATGCTGCTCGCGTTCTCGCGCGATCTGCGCGTGGTCATGCTGCGCCTGGCCTCGCGCCTGCAAACCTTGCGTTACTACGCGGCCAGCAAAAAGCCTGTGCCGCCAGCGCTGGCGCGTGAGTCGCTGCACGTGTTTGCACCCCTGGCCAACCGCCTGGGCATCTGGCAGATCAAGTGGGAGATGGAGGACCTCTCCTTCCGCTTTCTGGAGCCCGACACCTACCGCGAGGTGGCCCGCCTGCTGGACGAAAAGCGCACCGAGCGCGAAGTCAACATGGCGCAACTGCGTGAGCGCGTGGAATCGCAGTTGCGTGCCCAGAGCATCAGTGCCACGGTCACGGGGCGGCCCAAGCACATCTACAGCATCGTCAAGAAGATGCGCGGCAAGTCGCTCAACTTCGATCAGGTGTTTGATGTGCGCGCGCTGCGTGTCATCGTGCCCAGCGTCAAGGATTGCTACTCTGCGCTGAGCTGGGTGCATTCGCGCTTCACGCCGCTGGTGGAGGAGTTCGACGACTACATTGCCAAGCCCAAGCCCAACGGCTACCAGTCGCTGCACACCATCGTGCGCGACGACTCGGGCCGCCCGGTGGAAATCCAGATCCGCACCCAGGCCATGCACGACCACGCCGAGCACGGCGTGGCTGCGCACTGGGCCTACAAGGAGGCCGGAAGCAAGGGCTATGCGGGCGTAACGGCCGGCGGCGACTACGACTCCAAGATCGCCGTGCTGCGCCAGTTGTTGGCCTGGGAGCGTGACCTGGCGGGTGCGCCCCAGCATGCCGGTCTGTTCGACGACCGCATCTATGTACTGACCCCCAACGCCGCCATCGTCGAACTGCCCAAGGGCTCCACGCCCGTGGACTTTGCCTACACCGTGCACACCAGCGTGGGCCACCGCTGCCGTGGTGCGCGCATCGACGGCGTCATGGTGCCGCTCAACACCCCGTTGCAAAACGGCCAGACGGTGGAAGTCACCACGGCCAAGGAAGGCGGCCCCTCGCGCGACTGGCTCAACACCGAGCTGGGCTACCTGGGCAGCCACCGTGCGCGTGCCAAGGTGCGTGCCTGGTTCAATGCGCAGCAGCAGCACGAAACCATTGCGCGCGGCCGCGAGGCAGTGGAAAAACTCCTGCAGCGCGAAGGCAAGACCGCCATGCGCCTGGAAGACCTGGCCAGCCAGCTCGGCTTCAAGTCGGCCGATGCGCTGTTCGAGGTGGTGGGCAAGGACGAGTTCTCGCTGCGCAACATTGAAAACCTGCTGCGTCCGCCCGAGCCCTCGCTGCCGCCCGACGACTTCCTGCTGCTCAAGAAGTCGCGCAATACCGGCAGCACCCCCAAGGGCGGGGTTCTGGTGGTGGGCGTTGAATCGCTCATGACGCAGTTGGCCAAGTGCTGCAAGCCTGCACCGCCCGACGATATCCGGGGCTTTGTCACACGCGGCAAGGGCGTCAGCATCCACCGTGCGGATTGCAGCAACTTCCGCGAAATGGCTGCACGCAGCGCCGAGCGTGTCATTGACGTGGAGTGGGGCGTGCCCAAGGGCGCCGTGGGTTCGGTGTACCCGGTGGATGTGGCCATCGAGGCAGCCGACCGCCAGGGCCTGCTGCGCGACATTTCGGAAGTGTTCGCCAAGGAAAAGATGAACGTGATCGGCGTGCAGACGCAATCGGTCAAGGGCACGGCCTGGATGACCTTCACCGTCGAGGTGGCCGATTCTGGCCGTCTGAACAAGGTGCTGGGCACCGTGGCCAGCGTGGCCGGTGTGCGCTCGGCGCGCAGGCGTTGATCAGAAATCGGGTTTTTTGCAATTTGGCCAAGACGGGCCAAATTTGCTGCTACAATCCCATCTCTCGAACAAACACAGGCGCGTAGCTCAGCTGGTTAGAGCACCACCTTGACATGGTGGGGGTCGTTGGTTCGAGTCCAATCGCGCCTACCAACACCGGGGTCTGCATTCGTGCAGACCCCGTTTTTGTTTGGGCTTTTGGGGTGGGCCTGTTCACACCCCACAGGTCCTGAATCACCGCATCACAGCACCAGCGCAGCCGCTTCGGCTGCGGCCACGCGGCCTTCGTCGGTGGGTACAACCCAGACTTCCACGGCGCTGTCCGGTGCGTGGATGGCCCAGGCTGCATGGCCATGCGCGGGCCGTGCGTTCAGTGTGGCATCCACCCGCACGCCCAGGTAGGCCAGGCGCTGGGCCACGTCGGCGCGCAGCAGGCTGTCGTTCTCGCCAATGCCGCCACTGAAGGCCAGCACATCCAGTCCGCCAATGCAGGCGCTGAGTTCACCCGTGGCACGCACCACGCGCCGTGTGAACAGTTCAATGGCGAACTGCGCTGCAGGCGCGGTGCTGGCGCGCAGGGTGCGCATGTCGGCGGCAATGCCGGAAACGCCCAGCAGGCCGCTCTGGCGGTACAGCAGGGCCTGAATGCGGTCGTGGTCCCAGCCTTGCTCCAGCAGGTACAGCAGTACGCCGGGGTCAATGGATCCGCAGCGTGTGCCCATCACCAGCCCGTCGAGTGCCGAGAACCCCATGGTCGTTGCCTGGCTGCGCCCTTGTAGGGTGGCGCACAGGCTGGCGCCGTTGCCCAGGTGGGCCATGAGGGTGCGCCCGTGGGCCCGTGCGCTGCACGATTGCAGCGTGCCCATGATGGACTGGTACGACAACCCGTGGAAGCCGTACCTGCGCACGCCCTGGTCCGCCAGTGTCTGGGGCAGTGCGTAGTGGGATTCCTCGCGCGGCAGCGTGGCGTGAAAGGCCGTGTCAAAGCAGGCCACCTGGGGCAGTTCCGGAAAGGCCGCGGTGAAGGCCCGGATGCCGGCCAGATTGTGCGGCTGGTGCAGCGGGGCCAGCGAGTTGAGCTGCTCCAGTGCACGCAGTACCTCGGGTGTGATGCGTACGCTGTGCTGGTACTGGTGGCCGCCATGCACCACGCGGTGCGCCACGGCGCGCAGCGGGGGCAGGGCGGGCAGTTCGGCCAGCAACCCGTGCAGCGCGTGCAGCGCTCTCTCGAAGGAGGTTCCTTCCACGGTGGGCAGTGCGCGTTGGTGGCGTTGGCCCTGCCAGATCCAGTCCATGCGGGGCTGGCCTGCGGGTTCCAGACCCTGGATGTTGCCGATCAGAACGGGGTCGAGGACCCCCTGGTTCTGCAAGGGGTGAACCGAAAACTTGAGCGTGGAAGAGCCGGCGTTGACTGCGAGAATGGCCATGCTGCTGCCCTTCAGCCCACCGAGGATTCACTGGCCGCCGTGCGGGAGCGGTGGTGTGCCACCAGCCGCGACAGCAGTGCGGACGCCACTCTGGCCTGGGGGCCTTCGGCGCGGCTCGTCAGGGCAATGGGTACGCGGGCGCCCAGCACGATGCCGGAACTCGAAGCGCCAGCCAGGTAGTCCAGTTGCTTGGCCAACATGTTGCCGCTCTCCAGGTCGGGTACGGCCAGAATGTCTGCCTGACCCGCCACCGGTGAGTTGATGTCCTTGATCTGTGCGGCCTGCATCGAGATGGCGTTGTCGAAGGCCAGTGGGCCGTCGAGGATGCCGCCTGAGATCTGGCGCCGATCGGCCATCTTGCACAGGGCTGCAGCATCCAGGGTCGAGGGAATGCTGGGATTGACGGTCTCCACCGCAGAGAGGATGGCCACGCGCGGTACTTCCACGCCCAGGATGCGGGCAAAGTCGATCGCGTTGCTGATGATGTCGGCTTTTTCCGCGAGGGTGGGGCGGATGTTGAGTGCAGCGTCGGTGATCAGCAGCTGCTTGGGATACAGCGGAACGTCAAACCGGAACACATGCGACATGCGGCGCCCGGTGCGCAATGCACGCTGCCCGAGCACCGCCTGCATCAACTCATCGGTGTGCAGGCTGCCTTTCATCAACATGCCCACCTGTCCCAGTGCCGCCAGCTCGGCGGCCTTGGCGGCTGCGGCGTGGCTGTGCTCCACGGCCAGGATCTCGGCACCGTGCAGGTTGATGCCTGCCTGTTCGGCTATGGCGCGCAGGCGGGCTTCGGGGGCGATCAACACCGGTGCGATCAGGCCGTGGGCTGCCGCATCCATGGCGCCGCGCAGGGACTCGGGGTCGCAGGGGTGCACCACTGCACAGCGCTCTGGCGCCAGTCCCTGGCCCATGGCCAGCAGGTCGCGCAGTCGCGCCTGCGGGTCGAAGAGCTGGATCTGCGGCGCGTGCGATTGGGGCAGGCGCACCTTCTTCTGCGGCGCCAGCACCCGGGCCAAGCCGTGCAGCACGGGTTCGCCTTTCTGGTTCACGGCCTTGCAATCGAGTTCCACCTGTTTGCGGTCCTCGATCTTGCGCAGCACGGTGGCGGTCACGGTCAGGGTGTCGCCCACGCGCACCGGGCGGGTGAAATGCAGGTCCTGCGACACATAGATGGTGCCCGGCCCGGGAAACTGTGTGCCCAGCAGGGCGGAGATCAGTGCGCCGCCCCACATGCCGTGCGCGATCACCCCGTGGAACAAGGTGTCGTTGGCGTAGTCGCTGTTGAGGTGGGCGGGGTTGGTGTCGCCAGAAACGGCTGCAAAGGCCTGGATGTCGGCCATGCTCAGGGTGCGCAAGAGTCTTGCGCTCTGGCCTACCTGCAGCTCGTCGTAAGTGATGTTCTCAAGCCATTCGGTGGTGGGTGTCATGTTCAGGTGCGTTGTGAGCAATAAACAGACCCAACGGTAGCACGATATGGCTGCACTGATGCTGCGTTGCAGCAAGGGTTCTCAGGGTATTCCTCTGCATGGAGCCTTGAGTGCTCCCTCTAAAATCTGCTGCACTGCAAAACACTGCTGCCCAGTCATCCCCGAGGAGCCTCTTCCGTGCCAGAAACCCAAGCCGCATCCGCCGCCAAGTCGGCGCAGCGCGTGATCAAGAAATACCCCAACCGGCGCCTCTACGACACCACCACGTCCACCTACATCACACTGGCCGAGGTCAAGCAACTGGTGATGGCGAGCGAGAACCTGGTGGTGCGCGACGCCAAGACGGGCGAGGACATCACGCGCAGCATCCTGCTGCAGATCATCCTGGAAGAAGAGGCGGGCGGCGCGCCCATGTTCAGCGAGGCGGTGCTGGCCAACATCATCCGTTTTTACGGCCATGCCATGCAGGGCTTCATGGGCAGCTACCTGGAGAAGAACATCCAGATGTTCACCGACATGCAGGCGCGCCTGGCCGAGCAGTCGCCGGGCATGACGCCCGAGGCCTGGGCCAAGTTCATGGGGGCGCAGTCGCCCATGGTGCAGGGGCTGATGGGCAACTACACCGAGCAGTCGCGCACCCTGTTCACGCAGATGCAGGAGCAGATGCAGAAACAGACCGAGCAGATGCTCGGCGCCTTTGGCCTCAAGCGCTGAAATCAGGGGGGCGGCGCCCCGAAGTTCCAATGCTGGGACAATACGGGGGATGAGCGAAGCACTCTCCCCCACCCAACCCCCCAAGGTCGGCTTCGTCAGCCTCGGCTGCCCGAAGAATCTGACCGACTCCGAACTCATCCTCACGCAACTCAGCGCCGAGGGCTACCAGACCGCCAAGTCCTTCGAGGGCGCGGACCTGGTTATCGTCAACACTTGCGGCTTCATCGACGACGCCGTCAAGGAAAGCCTGGACACCATCGGTGACGCGCTGGCCGAAAACGGCAAGGTCATTGTCACCGGCTGCCTGGGCGCGCGTTCGGGCGATGGCGGCGGCAATTTCGTGCAGCAGATGCACCCCAGCGTGCTGGCCGTGACCGGCCCGCAGGCCACGCAGGATGTGATGGATGCCGTGCACCGCCACCTGCCCAAGCCGCACGATCCGTTCATCGACCTGGTGCCCGGCGCCTTCGGCGAGGCGGGCATCAAGCTCACGCCGCGCCACTACGCCTACCTCAAGATCAGCGAGGGCTGCAACCACCGTTGCACCTTCTGCATCATCCCCTCGATGCGCGGCGACCTCGTGTCGCGCCCCATCGGCGACGTGCTGAAAGAGGCCAAGGCCTTGTTCGAGGGCGGCGTGAAGGAGCTGCTGGTCATCAGCCAGGACACCTCGGCCTATGGCGTGGACGTGAAGTACCGCACGGGCTTCTGGGACGGCAAGCCCGTCAAGACGCGCTTGCTGGAGCTGGTGCAGTCGCTGGGAGAAATGGCCGCACCCTACGGCGCCTGGGTGCGCCTGCACTACGTGTACCCCTACCCCAGCGTGGACGAGATCATTCCGCTGATGGCGCAAGGCCTGGTGTTGCCGTACCTGGACGTGCCCTTCCAGCACAGCCACCCGGACGTGCTCAAGCGCATGAAGCGCCCGGCCAGCGGCGAGAAGAACCTGGAGCGCATCCAGCGCTGGCGTGAGGCCTGCCCCGACATCGTGATCCGCAGCACCTTCATCGCCGGCTTCCCCGGCGAGACGGAAGAAGAGTTCCAGCACCTGCTCGACTTCATGCGCGAGGCGCAGATCGACCGCGCCGGCTGCTTCGCCTACAGCGATGTGACCGGTGCCGAGGCCAACAACCTGCCCGGCATGCTGCCGCTGGAGGAACGCGAGGAGCGCCGCGCGCGCTTCATGGCCGTGGCCGAGGACGTGTCGGTGGCCAAGCTGCAGCGCCGCGTGGGCGCGACCATGCAGGTGCTGGTGGACCATGCCCCCGCCATGGGCCGCAAGGGCGGCGTGGGCCGCAGCTATGCCGATGCGCCCGAGATCGACGGCACCGTGCAGTTGCTGCCGCCCGAGAAGATCAGCAAGCAGCTGAAGGTGGGCGAATTCACCAAGGCGCGCATCGTTGGCGTGCAGGGCCACGATCTGGTGGCGCAGCCCATCTGATGCTATTGAATTGATAGCTTATGGCGCCCGCTGGACGGGCGCCAGAGCCACAAAAGGCTCAAAAACAAAAAGGCTTCCCTCGGGAAGCCTTTTTGCTGGGGCCAAGCTGCTTCAGACACGCTTGCGGTACTCGCCGGTGCGGGTGTCGATTTCGATCTTGTCGCCCTGGTCCACGAACAGGGGCACGGGCACTTCGAAGCCGGTGGCGATCTTGGCGGGCTTCATCACCTTGCCGGACGTGTCGCCCTTGACGGCGGGTTCGGTCCAAGTGATTTCGCGCTCGACGCTGGTGGGCAGTTCGACCGAGATGGCCTTGCCGTCGTAGAACACCACTTCGGCGGCCATGCCGTCTTCGAGGTAGTTCAGGGCGTCGCCCATGTTTTCGGCTTCGACTTCGTACTGGTTGTAGTCGGCGTCCATCCAGACGTACAGCGGGTCGGCGAAGTAGGAGTAAGTGCACTCCTTCTTGTCCAGAATGATCTGGTCCATCTTGTCGTCGGCCTTGAACACCACTTCGGTACCGAAGTTGGCGATCAGGCTCTTGAGCTTCATGCGCACGGTGGCGGCGTTGCGGCCACCGCGTGCGTATTCGGTCTTGAGCACGACCATGGGATCCTTGCCGTGCATGATGACGTTGCCGGCGCGGATTTCTTGAGCGATTTTCATAGCATGTTGCCTGGGGTTGGGGCCGCTCAATGCGCGGGCCTGTAGCCCAGGGGGCTGCCGTGCCGATGCATGTTCCGCGGCGGGAATGCGCTGTGGCGGCCGCTGTAAAAGCGCCTGCCGATTTGCGCAAAGCCTTGGATTTTACCGTTTTTCCTGCACGAACCCCAAAATTTGTGTCACCAGGTCGTCCTGTGCCAGCAGGCGCGCGCGCGCAGCCTGCACGCAGGCTGCCCATTGTGCGAGCAGGGTTTTGTCGGGCAGCACCAGGGGCGCGTTGTCCAGGCCGTTCCAGGTGGCGTGGAAGCGGCGCAGCGATTCGGGCGCCTGCAGCCAGTCCAGAAAGGCGTGCAACTTGTCGTGGTGCGCGTTGTCGTGCTGCGGGTAAATCTGCCAGGCCAGCGGCCGGCCGGCCCACAGCGCGCGCACCAGCGAATCTTCACCGCGCACCAGGTTCAGGTCGCAGGCCCAGAGCATCTCGTCAAAGGCCGCTTGGGGGCAGGTTTTGCGGTATGAAATCGATGGCTGCCCGCGCTTATCTGGTGAGCCCTGCGGGTCATTTTGATCCAAAGTTTTCAACGCGGCCTGCGTGGCGGCCGTGGCCCGGCCCGGTGTGACGAGCAGCCGCGTGGGGCGCTGCATGCACTGCTGCAACAACGCAGGCAGGGCGGGGGGCTCGTAACAGAACAGCGAGATCCAGCAAGCGTTGGCGGCATCGCCGTGCGTGCCGGGAACCTGGGCCGCGCGCCAGGTGGCGGTGTCAAAGGCGGCCTGGCGTTCCAACAGCCCGTTTTCGCGCAGCAAGCCGCCAGTGGCCGGGGTGAAGCCAGGGTAGAAAAACCATTTCACCTCGCCCAGTGCCGCACCTTCGCGTACGGGCGAGGGCAGCCGGTGGCAGCGCTCCACATAGGCCTCGGCCGAAAGGTATTCGAGGTTGATCCACAGGTATTTTTCGCCTTTGGCGCTTGAAATACGGGCGCTGTTAGCTATGAATTCAGGAGCAATCTCGCAGCCGAAGGCTTCCACCAGCACCTGTGTGGGGGGCTCGTGCGCAGCGGGCAGGCTGCCCCAGGCGCGCACCTGCACGCCGGGGTGGCCTTGCGGCGCCAGCCAGGCCAGGGCCGAAGCGTCGTCCACCCACAGGCGCACCTGCTGGCCGCGTGCTGCCAGGTCGGCGGACAGGCGCCAGCACACGCCGATGTCGCCAAAGTTGTCGATCACGCGGCAGAAGATGTCCCATTGCAGCGGGGTGGGAAGGGTTTGCAAGCGCATGGCCCGCATTGTCTGCGCACAATAGCGCCATGCAAGAAGGGCATTCCGAAGAACTGCTGGCGCAGGTGGCCGCGCTGCCACCCCTGCCTGGCGTGTACCGCTATTTCGACGCCGAGGGCGCGCTGCTCTACGTGGGCAAGGCGCGCAACCTCAAGAAGCGCGTTTCGAGCTATTTCACCAAGCAGCACGGGGGCACGCGCATCGGCCACATGGTGGGCAAGATCGTGCGCCTGGAGACCACGGTGGTGCGCTCCGAGGCCGAGGCGTTGCTGCTGGAGAACAACCTCATCAAGTCGCAGAACCCCAAGTACAACATCCTGTTCCGCGACGACAAGAGCTACCCTTTCCTCAAGATCACCGGCGTGGCTGCCAAGGACGGGCAGGGCGAGGCGGCACTCCAGCGCTTTCCGCGCATGGCCTACTACCGGGGCAGCATCGACAAGCGGCACCGCTACTTCGGGCCTTACCCGAACAGTTGGGCGGTGAAGGAAACCATCCAATTGCTGCAAAAGGTGTTCCGCCTGCGCACCTGCGAGGACACGGTGTTTGCCAACCGCACGCGGCCGTGCCTGCTTTACCAGATCAAGCGCTGCACCGCGCCCTGTGTGGGCCTGATCGCCCCCGAGGCCTATGCCCGCGACGTGGCGCACGCCGAGGCGCTTTTGCGCGGCGAAACCCAGGCGCTCTTGCAGGAGCTGGAGTCGCGCATGATGGCCCACGCCGAGCGGCTGGAGTTCGAGCAGGCGGCCGAGCTGCGCAACCAGATCACGGCGCTCTCGCGCGTGCTGCACCAGCAGGCGGTGGAAACCACCTCGGACAAGGACGTGGACATTCTTGCCGTGCGCGTGCAGGGTGGCCGCGCCTGCGTGAACCTGGCCATGGTGCGCGGCGGCCGCCACCTGGGCGACCGGGCCTACTTCCCGGTGCATGTGGAGGATGCCGCAGGTGTCTATGCCGCCGAGGATGCTGCGGCTGCGCCCCCGGCGGTGGAGCAGCAGGTGCTGGAGGCCTTCATCGCGCAGCACTACATCGGCGTGCCCGTTCCGCCCCTGCTGATCGCCAGCGAGCCGGTGGACAAGGCGCTGGCGCAGGCGCTGACGGAGCAGGCTGGCCAGCGCGTGGGCGTGGTGCACCAGCCGCGCGGGCAGCACCGCACCTGGCTCGACATGGCACGCCAGAATGCCGACCTGCAGCTCGCACGCCTGCTGGCCGAGGAGGGCTCGCAGCAGGCGCGCACGCGGGCGCTGGCCGAGGCACTGGACTTGCCGCAGGAAGACCTGGACGATCTCACGATCGAGTGCTTCGACATTTCGCACACGGCGGGCGAGGCCACGCAGGCCTCGTGCGTGGTGTTCCACCACCACAAGATGCAGGGCAGCGAGTACCGTCGGTACAAGATCGAAGGCATCACCGGCGGCGACGACTATGCCGCCATGCGCCAGGTGCTGCAGCGCCGCTACGCCAAGGTGGCGCAGGCCCTGCGCGAGGCTGGTGGCGCCGAGCCCGCTGCCGGCCAGGCGCGGCTCCCCGACCTGGTGCTGGTCGATGGTGGCAAGGGCCAGGTCGCCATGGCGCGCGACGTGTTTACCGAACTGGGTCTGGACCTGGCGCGCATCGTCGGCGTGGAGAAGGGCGAGGGGCGCAAGGTGGGGCTGGAGGAGTTGGTGTTTGCCGATGGGCGCGAGAAGGTCTATCTGGGCCGGGATTCGGCCGCACTCATGCTGGTGGCGCAGATCCGCGACGAGGCGCACCGCTTCGCCATCACCGGCATGCGCGCAGCGCGCGCCAAGGTACGCGTGGGCGGCAGTCGGCTGGAAGACATCCCCGGTATCGGCCCGAAAAAACGCGCGCGCTTGCTACAGCGCTTTGGCGGCGTGCGTGGCGTGCAGGACGCCAGCGTGGAGGACTTGGCCAGTGTGGAAGGCATCTCGCGCGAACTGGCCGAGGAAATCTACCGCGCTTTGCGCTGAGTGTGGATGGAGGAGGTCCGCAGGTGTCTGCCGCATCCAGGGCATGACACAATCGCGCCATGTTCTGGACCATTCCCACCCTCATGACCTGGACGCGCATTGTCGCGATCCCCTTGATCGTCGGGGTGTTCTACGCTCCGCTGGACGAACCCACGCGAAACCTCGTCGCCGCGCTGATGTTCGTTGTGTTTGCGGCCACGGACTGGCTCGACGGGTTCCTTGCGCGCAAGCTCAACCAGACCTCGTCGTTTGGTGCATTTCTGGACCCTGTGGCCGACAAGTTTCTGGTTTGTGCATCGCTGCTGGTGTTGGTGCACTTGCAGCGCGCCGATGTGTTCGTGGCGCTCATCATCATCGGCCGCGAAATCGCCATTTCGGCCCTGCGTGAATGGATGGCGCAGATCGGTGCCAGCAAGAGCGTGGCCGTGCACATGCTGGGCAAAGTCAAGACCACGGTCCAGATGGTGGCCATCCCCTTCCTGTTGTACGACGGGCACGTATGGGGGCTCGTCGATACAGGGGTGTGGGGCACTTGGCTGATCTGGCTTGCAGCTGTGCTCACGGTGTGGTCCATGGTGTACTACCTGCAAAAGGCGCTGCCGGAAATCCGTGCCCGCGTCAAAGACTGAGTGGGTTGTTGGTGCGTCTTTGCGGGTGCCTGTCAATCGGTAAAGATGCGTAAGGTCTGCAATGGCAAAAATGCGGCTGTTTGGTTCGTATGCAGGCGCAAATGCGACTAGAATCGCCTGTCGCGCCGTTGCAATCCGGCGTGTTGTATTGACACCCGGAGAGTCGATGGCTTTAATCGAGAGTGGCAGTGCCAGCTGCCAGCGCCAGCCACCCGCCCCCAGCGCATGCCGGGCTGGGCGAGTTGAATAAGCACAGAGACAACCCAACCACATTCCCGAGAGGCTTCTTGTGAACAAAACCGAACTGATTGAGCACATTGCAAACAATGCCGATATCTCCAAGGCAGCCGCTGCGCGGGCACTGGAATCCACGATCGAAGCGGTCAAGAAGACACTGAAAAAAGGCGGCACGGTGTCGCTCGTCGGTTTTGGCACGTTTGCTGTGGGCAAGCGCGCTGCACGCACTGGCCGCAACCCCCGCACGGGCGCTGCGATTAAAATCAAGGCTGCCAAGGTGCCAAAGTTCCGCCCGGGCAAAGCCCTCAAGGACGCCCTGAACTGACCATCGGATATTCAGTGGGTGCTTAGCTCAGTTGGTAGAGCGGCGCCCTTACAAGGCGTAGGTCGGCGGTTCGACCCCGTCAGCACCCACCACTGATGCAAAGGCGAACGGAAGTTCGCCTTTTGTTTTATGTCTCAGAAAGATTGACCATGTTCGAATCCATCCGCAAGAACACCAAGATCGCAATGCTCTTGCTGCTCTTGCTGATCATCCCCTCGTTCGTGCTGGTGGGTATTGATTCCAGCTACTTCTCTGGCAGCAGCCCCGTGGTGGCGCGGGTGGATGGCCAGGACATCACGCAAAACGATTGGGACAATGCCCACAAGGTTGAATCGGATCGCCAGCGCAGCGAGCAGCCCCAGATGGATGCCAAGCTGTTGGATACGCCCCAGGCCCGCTACGCCACGCTGGAAAAACTGGTGCGTGATCGGGTGCTTCAGGTGGCTGCACAAAAGATGCACCTGGTGACCACCGATGCTCGCCTCGCCCGCAGCCTGCAGGAGATTCCACAGATCGCAGCCTTGCGCAAGCCCGATGGCAGCCTTGATGCCGAGGGCTACCGTGCACTGGTGGCCACCCAGGGCATGACGCCCGAAGGCTTTGAGGCCTCGATGCGGCGCAACCTGTCCTTGAACCAGGTGCTCGGCGGCGTGGTGGGCAGCAGTTTTGCCACTTCATCGCAAGGAATGGCTGCGATCGATCCGCTGTTCCAACGACGTGAAGTGCAGGTGGCGCTCTTCAAGGCGGCAGATTACGAAGCCAAGGTGCGTCCCACCGACGAAGAGCTTCAGGCCTACTACCAGAAGCACAGCAGCTCTTTCCAGCTGCCCGAGCAGGTCAGCATCGAATACGTGGTGTTTGATATCGACTCGGTGCGAGCAGGCATCACCCTCAACGAAGACGATCTGCGGACCTACTACAAGGAAAATCTCTCGCGCCACATGGGCAGGGAAGAGCGTCGTGCGAGCCACATCCTGATTGCCGCTGCCAAGGACGCACCGGCTGCAGAGCGTGAGAAGGCCAAGGCCCGCGCTGCGGAACTGTTGGAGCAGTTGCGCAAGAGCCCTGCCGAATTTGCTGCGCTTGCCAAGAAGCACTCGCAGGATCCAGGTTCCGCGCCGCAAGGGGGAGACCTGGGGTTCTTTGCCCGGGGAGCCATGGTCAAGCCCTTTGAGGAAGCTGCATTTGGGCTGGCCAAGGGCGCCATCAGTGATGTGGTGGAAACCGATTTTGGCTACCACATCATCCAATTGGCAGATATCAAAGCGGCTCGTGAGCCCAGCTTCGAGGAACTGCGCCCCAAGCTGGAAGCAGAGCTCAAGCAGCAGCAAGCACAGCGCAAATACGCTGAAACGGCAGAGATTTTTGCCAACACCGTGTATGAACAAGCCGACAGCCTGCAGCCTGTGGCCGACAAGCTCAAGCTCAAGATCCAGACGGCACAAGGGGTGACCCGTATTCCTCAGCCGAATGTGGTGGGCGCGTTGGCCAACCCCAAATTACTGGAGGCACTGTTTGCGTCGGAATCTTTGCAGAGCAAACGCAATACCGAGGCGGTGGAACTGGGCTCCAACCAAATGGCCGCTGCCCGCGTCATCGAGCACCAAAGTGCACGAGTCCAGGCCTATGACGAAGTCAAGGCGCAGGTCCGTCAACGTTTTGTGGCCGACAAGGCTGCGGAGCTTGCCCGCCAGGAAGGTCAGGCCAAGCGTGATGCTTGGGCAGAAAAGCCAGCACAGGCAACTGGGCTTGCAGCACCCATCGTGCTCTCGCGTGACCAAGCGCAAGGCCAATCGCGGGCCATCGTTGATGCCGTACTTTCCGCCAAACCGGATGCGCTGCCCTTGTGGACGGGCGTGGATCTGGGGTCGGCGGGCTACGCTGTGCTCAAGGTCATTCGCATCATGCCAAGTGACGGCATCGATCAGCAACTCATTGCGCAGATGCGTCAGCAATACACCCAGTGGTGGTCTAGCGCAGAAGGGCTGGCCTACTATGAAACCCTGAAATCCCGCTACCAGGCGCAGATCAAGGTTCCTCGCCCATCATCACAAACAAGTACGGAGAATTGAAGCAAGGCCTGAAATTCGAGTTATAATTTCAGGCTCTACGGTGGCTGTAGCTCAGTTGGTAGAGTCCAGGATTGTGATTCCTGTCGTCGTGGGTTCGAGTCCCATCAGCCACCCCATAAACACTAGAACATTGGCTATCTAAAAAATAGCAATCAAAAATAAAAGGCCCCCGTGGGAAATCACGGGGGCCTTTCTGTTTCAAGAGACTTTTGTTTTGGGGTGCTGGCTCAGCGTGTTGGCTGGCGCGGCTCCAAATGCAGCATCCGTTCGCAATAGCGCGCGATCAGGTCGATCTCCAGATTCACTTTGGAACCGTTGCGTAGGTGACCCAGCGCGGTGTTCTGCACCGTATGGGGAATGAGGTTGATGCTCACCTCGCAGCCCTCGGGCAAATCAGCCACGCGGTTGACGGTCAGGCTCGCGCCGTTGACTGTGATGGAGCCTTTGGTCGCCAGGAAGCGTGCCAGGGCTTGCGGGGCCAGCACACGCAACTCCCAGCTCTCACCTACCTGCGCGAAGTGGGTCACCTCGCCGATACCGTCCACATGGCCAGACACCAGATGCCCGCCCAGGCGGTCATTGGCGCGCAGGGCTTTTTCCAGGTTGATGGGGCCACACTGATCCAGCCCGGTCGTCTTGTCCAGTGACTCGGCGGAAATGTCCACGGTGAAGGTGGTGCGTGCCGTGTCCATGCCGGTCACCGTCATGCAGGCGCCGTTGAGGGCGATGCTATCGCCCAAACCCACATCGTCCAGGTAGCCAGCGGGTGGGACCACGCTCAGCCGCTTGCCGTGGGTGGCAGATTCGCCCAAGGGTTGCACGGCGGCAATATGCCCCGTGCCGGTGATGATTCCAGTAAACATGGTGTGGATTGTGGCAGGCTTTTCGATCAAAACCGGTCGCGTCCGTTGACGCGGGCCAGCACGCGCAGGTCAGGCCCTACGGCTTGCACGGCCCCAAATTCCAGGGGGATGCCCTGGGCCAGATCGGCCAATGGCGCACGGTCCGCCATGCCGCGCCCTGGGCCGAGCAGGGTAGGCGCCAGGTACAGCAATAATTCGTCCACCAGCCCGGCGTCGAGCAAGGCGCCATTGAGCGTGTGCCCTGCCTCCACATGCAGCTCGTTCACGCCACGGCGAGCCAGGTCGTGTAAAACGGCCTTCAGGTTCACCCGTCCATCGGCACCAGGCAGCAGTGCCACCGCGGTGCCGCGTGCCTCCAGGGTCTGGCGGCGGGTGGCAAAGGCGGAACGGTCTGCGTCGGTATCAAATTGGCCTGCAGCGTATATCCAGCAAGCGCGACCAGATATAAAAATAGGAGCATCTGGCGGCGTCTGCAAGTGACTATCCAGCACCACCACATGGGGCTGGCGTGGCGTGGACACAGCGCGCACATCCAGTCGCGGGTGGTCTGCCAGCACCGTGCCTACACCCGTCAACACAGCACATGCACGGGCGCGCCAGGCATGTCCATCGGCCCGCGCCGCATCTGATGTAATCCATTGGCTGGCGCCGTTGTGCAGTGCCGTGGTGCCGTCCAGCGACGCTGCCACCTTGAGCCGCACCCAGGGTGTGCCCCGCACCATGCGGCTGAAAAAACCCAGGTTCAGCTCGCGCGACTGTGCAGCACCCTGGCCCACCTCCACGGTCACCCCAGCGGCACGCAGCCGGGCAAAGCCCTGGCCCGCTACCAGGGGGTTGGGGTCTTCCAGGCTGGCCATGACCTTGCCAATGCCTGCGGCAATCAGCGCATCGCAACATGGCCCGGTGCGCCCCTGGTGAGCGCACGGCTCCAGCGTGACCCAGGCCGTGGCACCTCGTACATTGTTGCCCCGTGCTTCGGCATCACGCAGCGCCATCACCTCGGCATGCGGGCCGCCAGCCTGCTGGGTAAAACCTTCACCCAGCACCTGCCCATCGGGCGCGGTGATGACGCAGCCTACACGGGGGTTGGGGTTGGAAAGAAAAAGCGCCTGGGCGGCTAGCCCAAGCGCTCGGGTCATGGGGGGCGCTGGTGTTGTCATGGCGCCCTGGATGGTAACGGATGGTTGAGGGCTATTTGCCCCAGCACTGAGTCACGATATCTCCAGTGGTTGTTCCATTGGCTCCACGCAGCCCGGTGTTGGTCAGCGTGTAGTTGCCACATTTGTCACCAGTTTGGCCTGCCTTGGGAGTCGCAGTCAGGGTGAATGTGGCACCGTCTGAAACGACGCTGATGTCGTATCGGTTGTTGGGAATGGCCTTTAGATTGGCGGGAAATGCTGCAGTCAGAGGATAGGTGCCAGTGGCCGTGGCGGCCCGTTCCAGCCATTGGGCCGCCTGAAGAAGACCTGCCCTGGCTTCTGCCCGGTGACCGCGGCGGATGTACTCGTTGTAGCTGGGATAGGCAATGGCAGTCAGGATGGCAACCACCGCCACCACGATCATCAACTCGATGAGCGTGAAACCCTGGTGTTTTTTTTGCATGAAATCTTGGCTCCTGATTCAGTTGCGGATCATTGCAGTTGGCGCCAGCTCGGGCGCATGGGCGACTCGGGCATGGGTGCAATGGGTGCATCCTTTGTCCCATCGGCATTGGTGATGTCGGTCTTTCCATCGGGCGTTTGCATGATGCTCTTGCTGCCTTTGGGGGTGGTCTGGCGCGACACTTTATCGTCCGAGTCGTTGTAGAACGTATCTCCATCCTTGTCCAGCAACTGCACGCTGGCGCGCTTGCCATCAACGATGTTCATAAGCGTCAGGAATTGCTTTTCTTCCTTGGGTGAGGGCTTGCAGGTTTCCTCCAGCGTGTTTCCGCCAGAAGCCGGAATCTGGGTCCATGCCATCAGCATGTTGCTGTTGTCATGAAAAATCATGGGTTTGAGCAGTCGCTCGCCTTCTTCAGGCAGGTGGAAGTACCAACCCTTCTTGGCACTGAAGTCCACGGCATTCTGGGTCATTTCCCAGAAAGAGCGGCCGGAGCTGATACCAGAGCCTACCTTGCTGCCACCGGTGATCTTCTGCTCCACCAACTGGGCAGTGCCGGTTCCCACCACAGTTGGCGTGACGGCAGTGTCTATTTCGATCTTGTCCTTGTTGGGGCCAGTTTTGATGAGCTTGTAACGTGTGTTGTCAAGCACGGAATAGATGGTTTGTTTGGACGTATCAGTACGATCACCCTCGGTGACGTTTCGACCGGTGCCGAATGCAACCATCATTCCCCCAACGGGGGTGCCATCCGACAGATAGCGGTCATTGGGTCGGACAGAAGGTACGGTGGTAATGGGCTGAGGAGAGGTGCTGCCGCCGGATGTGTATGCAGCGGTGTACAGGGGGCTGCCGCCGAAAGCCACGCCCCAATCACTGGTACTGGCCGACGAAAGGTCGAATTTCCAGAGGTTGCCTTTCAGGTCACCTGCATACGCAAGGTCAGGCATGCCGTCCGAGTTGATGTCCACCAGCCGTGGGGCTGACAGCCCGTTGGCAGTGGCATTGGTACCTGTGCTTGCTGCCACGATACGCTGTAGGGAAAAGTCACCTGTGGCTCCGTCCACAAACTGGATCAAAAGAACGGGCCTCTCATTCTTGCTGTTGTATCCGTTGCCCATGACTACTGCCCATTTGCCGTTGTTCATGCGCGTGATCTGGGTCACCTTGTAGGCATTGGTGTCATCCATCACGGGTTCACCAAAGATGTGCCCAATATCCGCTTCCGGGTTCGTTGGCGTGTTGGCGACCGTGTCGTCCTTGTGCCAGGTTTGATCCAGAACCACCAAACTAGCGGCATTGGCTTTGGTGAACGTGTTGACAATGCTCCCATCGGTGCTTCCAGGGCGAGTCACGTCGAGCATGAAGTAGCCTTTTCCGCCGGCACCAAGGCTGCCTACAAGCAGGGTACGCCAATCCGGCGAGCCAGTGATACCCCAGTTGACATCACCGGTGTAGGGGGATCCGTCCACGTAATAACGGTGGTTGTAGCCAGGCTTGCTCAGTTCTGGCAAATTGGCGATCACGCCTTTGGGTACAAAGGCCAGACGTTCCTGTCCATCCTTGGCTGAAAACCCGTGCAACATTCCATCGTTGCCGCCCACGTAGATCATGGGGTTGCGGTTCTTGAAGTTCTTGGTGAACAGTGAGTACCCTGGTAGGCTGAAACCACTGGAAGGCTCGGCGACATACCAGATACCGGAGTTCACGATGTCGCCCTGGCGTGAAGTGCGAACCCTGAAGGGCGCCGCAGCCGTGGTGCCCTCAAAAGTGCGGTCGCCGCGGATGAAGTTCACCCGCTTTTCGCCCCATTCGTCCGTGCCTCCGTCCTTCATGAGGTTCTTCTGAGTGGTGCTGAGTTTGGTGGTGCCTGCCTCCCATTCGAACACCACGCCCTTGTTGGTGCTGTCGTTGGTAGTGAGTATCACTCGGCTGGTGATGTCGGCGGCCGTCAGGGCGTCCAGCTTGTCGGCGGTGGTGACGCGGTCGTTGGGAGGGGCTGCTGGTTTGATGCCCCAATCCGGATTGGCGCTGCGCGTACCGGTGGTCTTGGCGATTCTGTCGGAGCGCACAAAACCCTTCCAGCCGTTGGCATCGTACCCGGAAACAAAGGCCCCGACGTCGGAGCGCGCAAACGTGGACGATGAACTTGCGAAGCCTGTAATGGGCGTCGAGGTGTCCTCAATGATCTGGTTCAGAATCTTTTTGAAGGCGGTTGCCAGTTCCGTGGAATTGGTTGCCGGCATGAACTTGCCGCGGCCATTGATGGCCATGTGCCACAGCTCGTACATGCGGGCCCGGCTGATCAAGCCATCGGTGTACTCGTTACGGGCTGTGGGGTTGTTGAGTCGGTTTTCTTCCAGCAGGCTGGTGTTGCGCTGGCTTTCGCAAGGCATGTTGCCACTGGTGCCACAGAACGGCGTAGGCCATTGCTTCTCTCCGGTCACAATCCGCCAGAAGTCTCCTGCATGGGTTCTTTCATCGATGGCGCCCGTGCTGGCAAATGCCGGCCAGTCGCCTGCGGTGCCCGATGGAATGGAAAGATTGGCCGCATTGTTGAAACCGATGCTGTAGGTCACCATGTTCTGCCATGTGGCCGGGTTGTTCTTGGGGTTCCAGTACTCTTGCAGGGTGGTGGCAGAAAGCCCGGAACCAAAGGTTTCATCCCCCGATTTGTTGATGATGGGCACCATTTCATTGGCAATGCCGGGTTGCAGGTCTGTGGCCCAGTCGCGGAAGGCCAGATCGGCCAAGGTGTTCATGCCGTTGTTGTCGGTGTAGTCGGTCCACGCAGTCCAGGCGCAGGAGCTGCAAGCGCGCGTTCTTCTTTGGGCAGTAAAGCTCGCATAGCCCCAATTGTCGCGGTACACCCGCGTTTGGTCTGAAGTGGGGCTGTAAGCCTTGCCGTCCGGCAATGTCCATGGGGAACCGTCCAGGTTGGCATTGGCACCGTTGAGAATACGCACTTGCGTCATGCGATCCGCATCGGCAAAGGCTGCAGTGCCGTTGGCGCCGTTCCACTCTCCGTCGGTCATGAAGATGTGGTAGGCCTTTCTGCAGGTCATGGGAGAAGGGTCTACCGTGCCGGGGGTCTTGTTCCAGGGGCTGTTGGCGCCGGTGGTACGCAGATACTCTCCTGCCGCTCTTACCATGGGAAAGGAGGGCGTCCAGCCGCTGGCGGTAAGGGTGTCCACCCAGGTCAAAAAATTGGTGCGGTGCGTGCCTCCCAGCGACTTCATGGTGTTGTTGCCTGAGCAGGGGCTTGATGCATTGGGAATGCCGCTGCAGCGGTTCATCGACTGCCAAGCCAATCGAATGCGCCCATCGGGCACGTTGCTGGCACTGAACGTGGTCTTAAGAGCGTCCTTCAGTGCTGTGATGCCCGCAGTGCCCATACTGCCGGAATCGTCCACGGACACGATGACATTGGGGGCCGGCTCCACGCTGGCAGAGCCAGCTGGGTACTGAACCAGATCGAGGGGGGCCGCCTGGAGGATGTGGGGCGAGCCCATCGTGCCTACCAGCAAGCTGAGGAAGGTGCGCTTGAATGCAACGGTTTTCTTCATGACTGGCTCCTTCAGTTCTTGAGTTTTTGACGGACATAGGTGGACTGCAAGACCACCTGTGTATTGGCTTTGAGCCCTCGGGCCACTGCGGTGATGCGGTAGGCCACATTGGGCTTGAGATTCAGCCCCAACTTGGTTGAACCACCCGACATCAGGCTGGAGTTTCCGGCGGAACTGTCGTAGGGAAGTACTTCGACCCAGTACCAGCCCCCTTGGCCTGCGGTGGTGTTCTTCAGAATGGGATGGCTGGCTTTGCTGGCACCTGTGCCCACTTCTGCGCCAGTGAACTGGCCGTACCTGGCACCTTCGGGCAACATGGCGTCCAGTGTGGTTTTGTCGTTCCAGAAGTCCTGCTTGTCGGTGCGCTTGGCGCAAATGCCTTTGATGCAGCCCTTGGTGCTGATGGCCGCTTCCAAGGTGGGTATCAGTGTGATGAAGGTTTCCTTATCCTCCACGGGATACCAAACGCTGGTGCCTGCTCGGCAGATGTCCGTGCTCCCCCCGGGAACGCAGGGTGATCCATCTGACCGGGTGCCCTGGATGTCGAACTCGGCGTCTTGCAACAGGGCCTGCGCTGCTTCATAGGCGCGCTGGTAATCGGCATCGTTGCCAACGATCAGTTCGTTGAAAAGCGCGGTGCGTGATCCCCACAACGCGAGAAGCATGGAGAGCATGACCAAAACGATGACCACCAATAGCGAGACGCCACTTTGCTTTGGTCTGGATGCGTTGATGTAGTGCATGGTATGTTCCATGAGGTTCAGCCAGCCAGGCCCTGGCTTCGCAGTTGATACACGTTGCGAAACGGCATGTGTAAACGGTTTTTTCTGTTTGCGGCGAGGGTGCCCGTATTGCTCATGTTGATCGGCCCCGCAGCGGGGTCGCACCCGTTGTAGGTGGCGCCATCCGGCAGAGAAATGGGCTCGTCGCCAAAAAGTACCAAGCAAACTTCCACTCCAAATACGCCGGACCAATCAGCCCCGGCGGTGGCGGCATCAACATATTGAATTGTCGGTTGACCCGTTGCGCCTCCGGTCTGAACAAGATATCGGACGTAGAAATCGGCAACGTTGCGCAGCACAGATTGCGCGGTGTTGTCTGCGCCTGCGCATCGCAGTTCATTGTTTTCAAGAACAAACTGGCTTACCACGACGGTTGGCGATGGATTGCTTCCCAGGCAATCACGAAACAGCGACACATCCGAAGCCGACGTAAAGCTGGCTTCCGTATAGTTTTGGTATGCAACCGATAGCTTGTATTCACCGGTTGTGGGGCTGTCTTTTCCACCAATAGGGGCAGTAATGCTTGGGTCTGGTGTAAATGCCACTACATCTGTGGCCTCGATGGGAGTTCCTGGCACCTTTTGCACCGCAAGGTTGAGTTGTATTGAGGCAGCCTGCCGAAGTTGTTGCCCGATCACGCGAAACGCGTACGACGCCTGCTGCTGAATCTGGCTGGCATCTGACACGGTTCCTGAAACACCCCTGGATACCATCAGTGCTCCGATGGCCACCGCAATGGTCAGGAGACCGATGGCGATGCCCACCATCAGTTCGATCAGTGTGACGCCAGCTTGCCTGCCCGGGCCAGGCGAGATGGGATTATGGTGAATCATAAAAACTACTCCGAACGCACTACTTCCGTGAATATTCCAAGAATCTGGTCACATGAGATCTGATTTGGCAGTGGGGCAAAAATACTTGTTCTGTCCCGGTCCGCCTGCGGTATATATCGTGCACCGCGAATTCAGTTGTATGTATTGCAAATGACAAATACGGTTGGCAGGGCAGGAGATGCCCGCGGCGCCGGTATTGTCGGGAGTGAAAACAGCAGCGGCTGCGGCATCACTTTCGTTTTCGCGCCAACTGATCATGACGCCCAGTTGCCTGCGGTTGGCAGGGGTGGCTTCGTCCGCAGACAGAAAGACCGCAGCATCGCCCAGCGGAAGGGTATCGGCTACTGCTTGTTTCCAGACAGCGATATCGTATTGGGCCAGTTGCTCTGAATTGCACACGCCCGACTTGCAATTGACGGGCGGTGCGCCTGGTGCGCCAAAGCCTTTGACATACTGCGCGATGTTGGCAAGTGCATTGGGGTTGACTTTGGCGCGTTCGCTCAGGTCTTCCACCAAGCGAATCGCCTGTGCGCGGCGAACGCCGGTTTGTGTGTCCGCCAGGGTGCGCATTTGTACACCCACGATGCCAAGGATGCCAAGGGCCATGATGACAATGGACACCAAGGATTCAATAAGACTGAAGCCTTTTTGGGCCCGACGCTGGAGATGAGATGTCATGTGCATGGAACTTCCTTGGAGACACGAATGCGGCCGCCGGAGCTCATGCAAAGTCCCTGCGTCGCGGATGAAGAAATGCCTTCAGGTTCTGGAGAAAAAATAAAGCCCTTTGCGTTGAGGCCGCTCATCATTCCGTAGCGATCGACCTTGATGCTTTGACCGCCACCCTTGTGGATCACGTTGGTGTTTGCAGGGGTTGCAACCGTGCGGAGGCGTTCTTCGGTGGCTTGCCATTTGCCGTCGCTGTTTTCATCGGCAAATACGAACCACCCGCAGCCCCATTCTTCGGCGGTGCTCGCCAGTGTGCAGCCTGGTGTTGTTTTGGGCAGCTTCTGTATGGCAATACGCCCCCCACGCCTGATGGCCTCGGAACGCGCAAGAAACAAGGTGGATTGCATAGCCTCCAGCGCGTCGCGTACCCGCCAGCGATCCACCAGTGGCTTGAAGCTGGGAATGGCCAATGCGGCCAGAATCGCCATGATGGCCACTGTGACTATCAGTTCAATCGCCGTGAATCCGCCCGCGCCCCTGGAGGTGTGGGCTGATGGGCCAGCGTTTGCAATGAGGGAGTTCATGGTGGGGCACTCTTGCTAGCAGCTTTCGCTGCCCTTCTTCCGAAGGGTTCGTCCACCTCTGCCGACGCACAACCGGGCGCTGCTGGGTTCGGTGAGCGCTTTGTCCTTGGGTTTCAGCTCAAACGTCATGTCCAGGGGGTTAGTGCTTCCACTTCCGGAGTGGGACATCATTCCCCAGCGATCCACAGCAATTTTTCCGGTGCTATCGGGTAGGCTGATGTCCAGCCGGGTTGGAGCTGCCGCGACCTGTAGATCACATTCGTTGGGAGTATTGGCAATGACGCAGGCATCCTGAGAGCCATTGCCATTGGCATCAAAAAAAACCGTCCAGCCGCAACCCCATTGCGTATCACCCGTGGCCGATGTGCAGGTTCCGCTGTTGGGGCGCTTTTCAATGATGATGTTGCCCCCTCGTTTGATGGCCTCTGAGCGTGCGAAAAAAAGCGTCGACGTCAAACTTTCCGCGGCGTCGCGTACACGCCAGCGTTCAATCAATGGAGTAAAGCTGGGTCCAGCCAATGCCGCCAGGATGGCCAATATGGACACCACCACCATTAATTCAATGGCAGTAAATCCACTTTGGTGCGCACCAGCAACTCGGGTGGGAGCCGGGATTGGAAACGCGCGCAATGGGGTCAAGGGTCGCATGGGGTCATCCTAGGTGCAGTGAGGGAGGGCGGCTGAGCGGTGCCGACGAATGGCATGTTGGTGCTGACAAGCGGTCAATCCCCGGTGATTGACTTGATCTATCGATCAGCGTGTGTATCCCAGGCAGGCGCCCGCATTGTGCATGCCCTTGCATTCCCGTTTCAGGCGTTTGTCGCGCTGGGCGGGTGTTTCTTCCGAGGGGCTGCGGTGGTAGGTGATCTTGCTGACACCCTTGCGGGGTTTTTCTGTCTGGGTGCTGTTCTGGTCATTGGCCTTGCGCTTGGCCCAGGTGTCTGCCGGATAGGTGACCAATGCCAGGCAAACGACAAGGGTGCAGGCGAACAAGGGGTGGTGGTTTCTGCGTGGTGTGGTCATGGCGTGCGGGGTGGGTGAGGGGCGGGTTGCCTTGTGCAGTTATAATCCACCTGTTTTGCATGGTGCAAGACGCACGTCAGGGCTTGTTCCGGCTCCTGGCGCAAGTAAAACCAAGGTGTGCACGCTTTTTTCAAGAGTGGGCCCGCCGTTCATTCAAGGACATTTCCAATGATCGCCTCTTCTGTCAAGGCCGAAGTCGTCAAGGCCAACCAACGTGCTGCCAATGATACCGGCAGCCCCGAAGTCCAGGTGGCGCTGCTGACTGCCCGCATCAACGAACTGATGCCTCACTTCAAGGAGCACGCCAAGGACCACCATGGTCGCCGTGGCCTGCTGCGCATGGTGAGCCGTCGCCGCAAGCTGCTGGATTACCTCAAGGCCAAGGACGCCGACCGTTACACCGCGCTGATCGCCAAACTGGGTCTGCGCAAGTAAGCCGCATTGCACGCATGAACGCCTGGGTTAGCACGCTAGCTCAGGCGTTTTTTACTTTTGCTGGTGTGCCGAGCAGATCGAAGCTGTGTCATTCCAATGAACTCCGCGGGCGGTTTCACTGGAATGGCATCGTTTGCTGAATTGGCCGCCAGAGCCCGCTGGTATTGCGTAACCAGCTATTAAATCAGGAGCAACTATGAGCATTTTCAACAAAGTTACCAAGTCTTTCCAGTGGGGCGACAAGACCGTCGTCATGGAAACGGGTGAAATCGCCCGCCAGGCCTCCGGCGCCGTGCTGGTGAACATCGACGACACCGTGGTGCTGGCCACCGTGGTGGCCTCCAAGTCGGCCAAGCCGGGCCAGGATTTCTTCCCGCTGACGGTGGACTACATCGAGAAGACCTACGCCGCCGGCAAGATCCCTGGCAGCTTCTTCAAGCGTGAAGCCAAGCCCAGCGAACTGGAAACGCTGACCAGCCGCCTGATCGACCGTCCGATCCGTCCGCTGTTCCCCGAAGGCTTCTTCAACGAAGTGCATGTGGTCATCCACACCCTGTCGCTCAACCCTGAGGTCGATGCCGACATTGCCGCCATGATCGCTTCGAGCGCTGCCCTGGCGGTCTCCGGCATTCCCTTCAGCGGTCCCATCGGCGCGGCCCGCGTGGGTTACATCAATGGGGAATACGTGCTCAACCCTGGCCAGACGGCGCGCAAGAACAGCCAGATGGATCTGGTCGTGGCAGGCACCGAGGCCGCCGTGCTGATGGTCGAATCCGAAGCGCAGCAGCTGCCCGAGGACGTGATGCTGGGCGCCGTGGTGTTTGGCCACGAGCAGGGCAAGATCGCCATCAACGCCATCCACGAGCTGGTGCGTGACGCTGGCAAGCCCGCCTGGGAATGGCAAGCCCCTGCCAAGGACGAGGCGCTGATCGCCAAGGTCACCCAACTGGCCGAGGACAAGCTGCGCGCCGCCTACCAGATCCGCAACAAGCAGGCCCGCACGCACGCTTGCCGCGAAGCCTATGCCGTGGTCATGGCTGACCTGAAGGAAGCCGGTGTCGAGTTCGACGCCGTCAAGGTCGAAGGCATGCTGTTCGACATCGAAGCGCGCATCGTGCGCAGCCAGATTCTGGCGGGCGAACCCCGTATCGACGGCCGCGACACGCGCACCGTGCGCCCCATCGAAATCCGTGGCAGCGTGCTGCCGCGTGCGCATGGCTCGTCGCTGTTCACACGGGGTGAAACCCAGGCGCTAGTGGTGACCACGCTGGGCACCGAGCGCGATGCGCAGCGCATCGATGCGCTGGCCGGCGAGTACGAAGACCGCTTCATGATGCACTACAACATGCCTCCCTTTGCCACTGGCGAAGTGGGCCGCATGGGCAGCACCAAGCGCCGCGAGATCGGTCACGGCCGCTTGGCCAAGCGCGCTCTGGTGGCCTGCCTGCCGAGCAAGGAAGAATTCCCCTACACCATGCGCGTGGTGTCGGAAATCACCGAATCCAACGGCTCCTCGTCGATGGCTTCCGTCTGCGGCGGTTGCCTGTCTCTGATGGACGCCGGCGTGCCCATGAAGGCGCACGTGGCCGGCATCGCCATGGGCCTGATCAAGGACGGCAACCGTTTCGCCGTGCTGACCGACATCCTGGGTGATGAGGACCACTTGGGCGACATGGACTTCAAGGTGGCCGGTACGACCAACGGCATCACCGCCCTGCAGATGGACATCAAGATCCAGGGCATCACCAAGGAAATCATGCAGGTCGCACTGGCCCAAGCCAAGGAAGCGCGCATGCACATCCTGGGCAAGATGCAAGAAGCCATGGGTGAAGCCAAGACCGAAGTGTCCAACTTCGCGCCCAAGCTCTACACCATGAAGATCAACCCCGAGAAGATCCGCGACGTGATCGGCAAGGGCGGCGCCGTGATCCGTGCGCTGACCGAAGAAACGGGCTGCCAGATCAACATCGAGGAAGACGGCACCATCACCATCGCCGCCACCGAAGCCGCCAAGGCCGATGAAGCCAAGCGCCGCATCGAGCAGATCACGGCCGAAGTGGAAATCGGCAAGGTCTATGAAGGCCCGGTCACCAAGATCCTGGACTTCGGTGCCCTCATCAATCTGCTGCCCGGCAAGGATGGTCTGCTGCACATCAGCCAGATCGCCCACGAGCGCGTGGAAAAGGTCACCGATTACCTGAGCGAAGGCCAGATCGTCAAGGTCAAGGTGCTGGAGACCGACGAGAAGGGCCGTGTCAAGCTGTCCATGAAGGCTCTGGCCGAGCGCCCTGCAGGCTTCAGCGACCGCCCGGCCCCCGCAGAGCGCCGTGAGCGCGAGCCGCGCGCACCGCGCGAGGTGCGCGAGCCCCGCGATCCGGGTGCCGATCAGCAGCAACAGCAGCAAACGGTCGGCAACCAGGACCAGATGCAGTCCTGATCCATTGATAGAATGCTATTATTTTGATAGCTACTTGCGCTCTATCCACGGGCGCTAGTGGCAAAAAATAGCATCAAGTCTGAGCCCTCCATGCAGGCCATCGAAATCTCCGCCTTTGGCGCCCCTGAGGTGCTGCGCGTGTGCGAACGCGCGCAGCCCGTGCCGGGCGTGGGCGAGGTGCTGATCCGCGTGGCGGCCAGCGGGGTGAATCGCCCCGATGTGCTGCAACGCAAGGGCCACTATCCCGCCCCGCCGGGCGCGAGCGATCTGCCGGGATTGGAGGCGGCGGGTGTGATCGAGTCCGGGGATGTGCAGGCCATGGCGGCGCACGGCTTGCAGCCGGGGGATCGTGTCTGTGCCCTGTTGGCTGGTGGTGGCTATGCCCAGTGGTGCGTGGCGCCGGTGGAGCAGTGCCTTCCGGTCCCTGCGGGCTTGACCGATGCCGAAGCGGCCTCGTTGCCTGAAACATTTTTCACCGTCTGGAGCAATGTTTTTGACCGCGCACGTTTGCAGGCGGGCGAAGCCTTGCTGGTGCAGGGTGGGAGCAGCGGCATTGGCGTGGTGGCCATCCAGCTCGGGCGTGCATTCGGTGCCACCGTCATCGCGACGGCGGGGAGCGAGGACAAATGCGCTGCCTGTCTGGCCTTGGGGGCGCATCACGCGATCGCTTACCGCAGCCAGGACTTCGTGGCCGAGGTGATGCGCATCACGCAGGGCAGGGGGGCTGATGTGGTGCTGGACATGGTGGCAGGCGATTACGTAGCGCGCGAGGTCGATTGCCTTGCCGAAGACGGGCGCATTGCCATCATCGCGGTGCAGGGCGGGGTGCAGGCTGCATTTGATGCAGGCAAGCTGCTGCGCAGGCGTATGACCATTACCGGCTCCACGCTGCGGGCACGCTCCACGGCCTTCAAGGGTGCCATCGCCCGCGCCTTGCGCGAGCGTGTGTGGCCCTTGCTTGCATCGGGCGCCGTGCGTCCGGTGGTGTACCGCAGCTTTGCTGCCCATGAGGCGGCACAGGCCCATGCGCTGATGGAGTCCAACCGGCATATCGGCAAGATTGTTTTGACCTGGTGACCATGATGAAAAAACTCATTGCAGGCAACTGGAAGATGAACGGCAGCCTGGCTGCCAACGAGGCGCTGGTGCATGCGCTGCGCGATGGCGTGGGCGCAGCCCCCGCCTGTGATGTGGCGCTGGCCGTGCCTGCGCCCTACCTGGCGCAGGTGCAGGCGCTGGCAGCGGGCTCTGGCCTGGCTTTGGCGGCGCAGGATGTATCGCAACACGAGTCCGGCGCTTACACGGGCGAGTTCTCGGCAGCCATGCTGCGCGACTTTGCGGTACGTTATGTGTTGGTGGGGCATTCGGAGCGCCGCCAGTACCATGGCGAGACCGATGTGCATGTGGCTGTGAAAGCCCAGCGCGCCCTGGCCGCAGGTATCACCCCCATCGTGTGTGTGGGTGAAACGCTGGAAGAACGCGAAGCAGGGCAAACCGAAGCGGTGGTGCGTCGCCAACTGGCGGCGGTGATTCACCTCAACGGCCATTGCATCAGCGAGGTGGTGGTGGCCTACGAGCCGGTCTGGGCCATTGGCACGGGCAAGACCGCCACGCCCGAGCAGGCGCAGCAGGTGCATGCCGTGTTGCGTGCGCAGCTTGCAGCGGCCAGTCCCCATGCGGCCAAGATTCGCTTGCTGTACGGCGGCAGCATGAATGCCGCGAATGCGGCGCAGTTGCTGGCCCAGCCCGATATCGACGGCGGTCTGGTGGGCGGTGCTTCGCTCAAGGCTGCAGACTTTTTGCAAATTATTGCCGCAGCCCAATAACGGCGGGTGGTACACGCTATTCAATCAGGAGTATTTCAAGAATGAACTTGCTAGTGAACTTGTTGTTGACGGTCCAGATCCTGGCCGCTTTGGGCATGATTGGGCTGATCCTCATTCAGCACGGCAAAGGTGCCGATATGGGTGCTGCGTTTGGCAGCGGCAGCTCGGGCAGTCTGTTCGGTGCGTCGGGTGGTGCCAACTTCCTGTCGCGCACCACGGGGGTGTTGGCGGCGGTGTTTTTTGTCTGCACGCTGATGCTGGCCTACTTTGGCAATGCACGTCCGGCCAGCACGGGAAGTGTGCTGGAGACGCCGGCTGCCGTTGCTCCTGCGGCGGCGCCCGATGCGGGCTCTGCGGCGGCCATTCCAGGTGCCGCAGCACCAGCTACCGCACCTGTGGTTCCGGCTTCTGGTGCAGGTCAAATTCCTGTGAAATAAAAACACAAGAAATGCGACGCCGGACACCGTAACAGGGTTTTTCCGGGGTAGAATTTGAGTCTGTCTGGGAAGCCAAAGCCAAGTGGTTCCTCATGCCACCCAGACACGATAAGCCGTCGTGGTGAAATTGGTAGACACGCTATCTTGAGGGGGTAGTGGCGAAAGCTGTGCGAGTTCGAGTCTCGCCGACGGCACCAAACAACATACAAACAGGCCTGTCCGCGTGTTCCGTCCTGCGGACATGACGGGCGAGGCTCCACGGTGAGCGCATCCACAAGATGAACCTCGATCAATATCTCCCCGTCCTCCTGTTCATCTTGATTGGCATTGCGGTGGGTATCGTGCCCCTGGTTCTGGGGTACATCCTCGGCCCCAACCGCCCTGATCCTGCCAAAAACTCCCCCTACGAGTGTGGCTTCGAAGCCTTCGAAGATGCGCGCATGAAATTCGATGTGCGCTACTACCTCGTCGCCATTCTTTTCATTCTTTTCGATCTGGAAATTGCCTTTCTGTTCCCCTGGGCGGTCTCGCTGCAGGAGGTGGGCGTGACCGGCTTTGTGGCCGTGGTGATTTTTCTGGCCGTTCTGGTCGTGGGTTTTGCCTACGAGTGGAAAAAAGGCGCCCTGGATTGGGAATGATCGGCTAGCACGAGGAACGACGCAATGATTGAAGGCGTGATGAAGGAAGGCTTCATCACCACGAGCTATGACTCCGTGGTGAACTGGGCCAAGACGGGTTCGCTCTGGCCCATGACGTTTGGCTTGGCGTGCTGTGCGGTCGAGATGATGCACGCAGCCGCAGCGCGCTACGACATTGGTCGCTTTGGCGCCGAGGTGTTCCGCGCCAGCCCTCGTCAGTCCGATCTGATGATTGTGGCCGGCACGCTGTGCAACAAGATGGCGCCTGCACTGCGCAAGGTGTACGACCAGATGAGCGAGCCGCGCTGGGTGCTCTCCATGGGCTCTTGCGCCAACGGTGGTGGCTACTACCACTACAGCTATTCCGTGGTGCGTGGCTGCGATCGCATCGTGCCGGTGGATGTGTACGTGCCGGGCTGCCCGCCCACGGCCGAGGCGCTGATCTACGGCATCATCCAGCTGCAGCAGAAGATCCGCCGCACCAACACCATTGCACGCGCCTGAGGGGAGGGCTATGACATCTGTTGCCATTCGACCCGAGGAACTCAGGGATCACATTGCCCAGGCGCTGGGTGCGCTGGCCCGTTCTGTGACCCTCGCCCGTGGTGAAGTCACCGTGGTGGTTGCCGCCGACCAGTATTTGCACGCCATGCAGTTGCTGCGCGATGCGCCCACCTGCCGCTTCGAACAGCTCATTGACCTGTGCGGCCTCGACTATTCTGCGTATGCGGATCGCGTGAACGAGGGTCCGCGCTACGCCGTGGTATCGCACCTGTTGTCTGTTTCCCTCAACCAGCGTGTGCGGGTGCGCGTGTTCTGTCCTCAGGACGATATGCCGGTGGTGGCGTCGGTCACGGGCCTGTGGGCTTCTGCGGCATGGTTTGAGCGCGAGGCGTTCGACCTGTTCGGTATCGTGTTCGAAGGGCACAACGACCTGCGCCGTATCCTCACGGACTATGGTTTCATCGGCCACCCGTTCCGCAAGGACTTCCCGCTGTCGGGTCATGTGGAAATGCGCTACGACGCCGATCAACGCCGCGTGATGTATGAGCCAGTCAGCATCGAGCCGCGTGAGATCACGCCACGCATCATCCGCGAAGAAAACTACGGAGGCCTGCACTGAGGCCTGAGTGCTTTTCAGTGATCCATCATGGCTGAAATCAAGAACTACTCTCTCAACCTCGGTCCGCAGCACCCTGCAGCCCACGGCGTGCTGCGCTTGGTGCTGGAACTCGACGGCGAGGTCGTCCAGCGCGCCGACCCGCACATCGGTCTGCTGCACCGCGGCACCGAAAAGCTGGCCGAGCACAAGACTTTCCTGCAATCGCTGCCTTACATGGACCGCTTGGACTACGTGTCCATGATGTGCAACGAGCATGCCTACTGCCTGGCCATTGAAAAGTTGCTGGGCATCGAAGTGCCGCTGCGCGCGCAGTACATCCGTGTGATGTTCTCGGAAATCACGCGATTGCTCAACCACCTGATGTGGCTGGGTTCGCACGGCAACGACTGCGGCAGTTCCACCATCCTGATTTACACCTTCCGCGAGCGTGAAGACCTGTTCGACATGTACGAAGCCGTGTCGGGCGCGCGCATGCACGCAGCGTATTTCCGGCCGGGCGGCGTGTACCGCGATCTTCCTGATTCCATGCCCCAGCACCAGGAAAGCCGTATCCGCAGTGCCAAAGCAGTGCAGGAGCGCAACGCCAACCGCCAGGGTTCGCTGCTGGACTTCATCGAGGATTTCACCCGCCGCTTCCCCGGCTATGTGGATGAGTATGAAACCCTGCTCACCGACAACCGCATCTGGAAGCAGCGAACCGTGGGCATTGGCGTGGTCACCCCCGAGCGCGCCCTGAACCTGGGCATGACCGGCCCCATGCTGCGCGGCTCCGGCATTGCCTGGGACCTGCGCAAGACCCAGCCCTACGAGGTTTACGACCGCGTCGATTTCGACATCCCCCTGGGCAAGACGGGCGACTGCTACGACCGCTACCTGGTGCGCGTGCAGGAGATGCGCGAGTCCAACCGCATCATCAAGCAGTGCGTGGACTGGCTGCGTGCCAATCCCGGTCCGGTCATCACCGACAACCACAAGGTGGCGCCGCCCGCACGGGATCGCATGAAGTTCGGCATGGAAGACCTGATCCACCACTTCAAGCTGTTCTCCGAAGGTTTCCATGTGCCCGAGGGTGAGGCCTACGCTGCCGTGGAGCACCCCAAGGGTGAGTTTGGTATTTATCTGGTCAGTGACGGTGCGAACAAGCCTTACCGCATGAAGATCCGCGCCCCCGGTTTCGCACACCTGGCCACCATGGACGAAATGGCGCGCGGCCACATGCTGGCCGACGTGATCGCCATCATCGGCACCATGGATATCGTGTTCGGGGAGATTGACCGATGATTTCTGAAGCGACCAAGGCGCGCTTTGCGCGTGAAGTGGCCAAGTACCCGGCAGAGCAGAAGCAGTCTGCCGTGATGGCCTGCCTGGCCATCGTGCAGCAAGAGCAGGGCTATGTGAGCCAGGAGAGCGAGGCGGGCATTGCCGAGTACCTGGGCATGCCCGAGATCGCCGTCCACGAGGTGACGACCTTCTACAACATGTACAACCAGCAGCCGGTGGGCAAGTACAAGCTCAACGTCTGTACCAACCTGCCTTGTCTGCTGCGCGATGGTGGCAAGGCCCTGGAACATCTGGAACACAAGCTCGGCATTGCGGCAGGCGAGACCACCGCCGACGGCATGTTCACCCTGCAAGAGTGCGAGTGCCTGGGCGCCTGCGCCGATGCGCCCGTCATGCTGGTCAATGACCGCAGCATGTGCAGTTTCATGAGTGGCGAGAAGCTCGATCAGTTGGTCGACAACCTGCGTACTGCGGAGGGCAAATAATGACCACGGCAGCACAGGTGCTCTCCCAGTTTCAGGCCACCGGTGTGGAAACCTGCTTCCACGATCGGCACATTGATCCGCAAATTTACGCTGGCCTGAATGGCTCCAACTGGCGTCTGCAGGACTATGAGGCGCGCGGTGGCTACCAGGCACTGAGGAAAATTCTGGGCAAGGATGGGGGCGAAGGTCTCAATCAGGATCAGGTGATTGCCACCGTCAAGGAGTCCGGCCTGCGCGGTCGGGGGGGCGCTGGATTTCCCACCGGGCTGAAGTGGAGCTTCATGCCGCGCCAGTTCCCGGGTCAGAAGTACCTGGTGTGCAACTCCGACGAGGGAGAGCCGGGGACCTGCAAGGACCGCGACATCCTGATGTTCAACCCCCACATCGTGATTGAAGGCATGATCATTGCCGGCTTTGCGATGGGTATTAGCGTGGGTTACAACTACATCCACGGCGAGATTTTCCAGGTGTACGAGCGCTTCGAGGCGGCACTGGAAGAGGCGCGCGCAGCGGGCTACCTGGGCAGCAACATCCTGGGCAGCAACTTCAGCTTCCAGTTGCATGCCCACCATGGTTTCGGTGCCTACATCTGCGGCGAGGAAACCGCTTTGCTCGAATCGCTGGAAGGCAAAAAGGGCCAGCCGCGCTTCAAGCCGCCGTTCCCTGCCAGCTTCGGTTTGTATGGCAAGCCCACCACCATCAACAACACCGAGACCTTTGCTGCGGTGCCCTGGATCATCCGCAACGGTGGCGCAGCCTACCTGGCCTGCGGCAAGCCCAACAACGGTGGCACCAAGATCTTCTCGGTCAGCGGCGATGTCGAGCGTCCAGGCAACTACGAAATTCCCTTGGGCACCCCGTTTGCCAAGCTGCTGGAACTTGCCGGTGGCGTGCGCAAGGGGCGCCAACTCAAGGCCGTGATTCCTGGCGGTTCTTCTTCGCCCGTGCTGCCTGCCTCCGTGATCATGGAGTGCACCATGGACTATGACTCCATCGCCAAGGCAGGTTCCATGCTGGGTTCGGGCGCTGTCATCGTCATGGACGACAGCCGCTGCATGGTGGAGTCGCTCAAGCGTCTTTCCTACTTCTACATGCACGAGTCCTGTGGCCAGTGCACGCCTTGCCGTGAAGGCACAGGCTGGCTCTGGCGCCTGGTGGACCGCATCCACCGTGGTGAGGGGCGTCCTGCCGACATGGACCTGCTCGACAACGTGGCCAGCAACATCATGGGCCGCACCATCTGCGCCCTGGGTGATGCAGCGGCCATGCCGGTGCGTGCGATGCTCAAGCATTACCGGCACGAATTTGCGGCAATGATCCGCACCACGAGTCCTCAGGCCACCACTTCTGCCTGATCGCGAGAAAAGCATATGGTTGAAATCGAACTGGACGGGCAGAAGGTGGAGGTTGCCGAAGGCAGCATGGTGATGCATGCGGCCGAAAAGGCGGGCACCTACATTCCGCACTTCTGCTACCACAAGAAACTTTCTATCGCCGCCAGCTGCCGCATGTGCCTGGTGGAGGTTGAAAAAGCCCCCAAGCCCATGCCGGCCTGCGCCACACCCGTGACGCAAGGCATGATCGTGCGCACCAAGAGCGACAAGGCCATCCATGCCCAGAAGTCGGTCATGGAATTCCTGCTCATCAATCACCCGCTGGACTGCCCCATTTGCGACCAAGGTGGTGAGTGTCAGCTGCAGGACCTTGCGGTGGGTTATGGTGCTTCGTCCACACGCTATGAAGAAGAAAAGCGCGTGGTCAAGCCCAAGGATGTGAGCCCGCTCATTTCCATGCAGGAAATGACCCGCTGCATCCATTGCACCCGTTGTGTGCGCTTCGGTCAGGAAATTGCCGGTGTCATGGAACTGGGCATGGTGCATCGCGGCGAGCATGCCGAAATCACCACCGTCAAGGACGACACGATCGACTCGGAGCTGTCGGGCAACATGATCGACATCTGTCCGGTCGGCGCGCTCACCAGCAAGCCCTTCCGCTACAGCGCCCGTACCTGGGAGTTGTCGCGCCGCAAGTCGGTCAGCCCGCACGACTCCACGGGTGCCAACCTGATCGTGCACGTCAAAAACCACAAGGTCATGCGCGTGCTGCCGTTCGAGAATGACGACGTCAACGAATGCTGGATTGCCGACCGAGACCGTTTCTCCTACGAGGCCCTGGACAGTGCCGAGCGACTGACCAAGCCCATGCTCAAGCAGGGTGGCCAGTGGGTCGAGGTCGATTGGCAGACCGCTCTGGAGTACATCGCCAATGGTGTGCAATGCATCACCAAGGAAAACGGTGCAGGCGCTCTGGGTGCGTTGGTCAGCCCGCACAGCACGGTCGAGGAGTTGTATCTTGCCGGCGCGCTGATGCGCGGACTGGGCAGCCCCAACCTGGATTACCGCCTGCGCCATGCTGATCTGCGCAAGCCGCAAGGCGTGCGCTGGCTGGGCCGATCGGTGGCCTCGCTGTCGCAGCTGCAATCGGTGCTGGTCGTGGGCTCCAACCTGCGCAAGGACCATCCGCTGTTTGCCCAGCGCATCCGCCAGGCGGCGCGCAAGGGTTGCACGGTGCTGTCCATCGACAACGCGGTACGTGACTGGGCCATGCCTGTGGCGCAGACCCTGGTGGCCAATCATGGTGCATGGCTGCAAGCACTGGCCGACGTGGCGGCTGCCTTGGCACAGGAAAAGGGTGTGAGCGCACCTGTGGCGCAAGGTCGTGCCGACGAGCCCACAGCCCGTGCCATCGCCCAGGCGTTGCTGCGCGGCGAACACAAGGCCGTGTTGCTCGGTAATGCAGCCGCTCACCATGCCCAGGCCAGCGAGCTGCTGGCCTTGGCCGGTTGGATTGCACAGCAGGCCGACGCCACCGTGGGCTTCCTGACCGAGGCGGCCAACACTGTGGGCGCACAATGGATGCAAGCATTGCCTGGCGAAGGCGGAATGGACGCTGCGCAAATGTTGCAAGGCAAGATCAAGGGTCTGTTCCTGTTGAACAACGAGCCGGAGTTTGACAGTGCTGCTGGTGCACAGGCAGTGGCTGCGTTGGGCAAGGTGGAAATGGTGGTGACACTGAGTCCCTTCAAGACCAACCTCGAATTCAGCGATGTGCTGTTGCCCATTGCACCGTTCACCGAAACATCGGGCAGCTTCGTGAATGCCGAAGGGCGTCTGCAAAGCTTCCACGCTGTGGTTCGTCCACTGGGCGAGACCCGCCCAGGTTGGAAGGTGCTGCGTGTGCTGGGCAATCTGCTGGGTCTGCAGGGTTTCGATTTCGAGACTTCGCAAGACGTGCTGGGGCGCGCCACCGGTGCGGCTGTCGGCTCGGTATCCCATGTTCCCCAAGGGTTGCTGAGCAATGCCGTGGCCGACGGCATGCCCCAGTCCGTGCAAGTGGTGGATGTTCCCGCTCCGGCGGTCGCTTCCCTCTACCAGCTCGATGGTCTGGTGCGCCGTGCGACCTCTCTGCAATTGACCACCGATGCCCGCCTGGCCCGTGAAGGAGTAGCAGCGTGATCGATGCAATCTACAACTTCGGCCTCAATCTGCTGGCCCAGGGATGGTGGACGGGTGCGGCCTGGCCGGTCATCTGGAACCTCATCAAGATTGTGGTGGTGCTTCTGCCCCTGATGGGTGCCGTGGCTTACATCACGCTGTGGGAGCGCAAGCTTCTGGGCTTCATGCAGGTGCGCCATGGCCCCAACCGCGTTGGCCCGTTCGGTCTGCTGCAGCCCATTGCCGATGCGCTCAAGCTGCTGACCAAGGAAATCATCCAGCCCAGTGCAGCCTCCAAGGGCCTGTTCATTCTCGGGCCCGTCATGGCCATCATGCCCGCTCTGGCGGCTTGGGTGGTCATCCCCTTCGGCCCTGAGCTGGCACTGGCCAACGTCAACGCGGGTCTGCTGCTGTTGATGGCCATCACCTCGATCGAGGTCTATGGTGTGATCATTGCAGGTTGGGCCTCCAACTCCAAGTACGCCTTCCTGGGTGCACTGCGTGCTTCGGCCCAGATGGTGAGCTATGAAATCGCCATGGGCTTCTGCTTCCTGGTGGTCATCATGGTCACGGGCAGCATGAACCTGACCGAGATTGTGCTGAGCCAGACGCGTGGCATGGCTGCCAACATGGGGCTGTCCTTCCTGTCCTGGAACTGGCTGCCGCTGCTGCCCATCTGCGTGGTGTACATGATTTCGGCAGTGGCGGAGACCAACCGCCATCCCTTCGACGTGGTGGAAGGCGAGGCCGAGATCGTCGCCGGTCACATGGTCGAGTATTCGGGCATGGGCTTTGCCATCTTCTTCCTGGCCGAGTACGCAAGCATGTGGCTGGTGTCGATTCTGGCCGTGCTGATGTTCTTTGGTGGCTGGCAGGCTCCTGTCGCAGCACTGGACTTCATCCCAGGCTGGATCTGGCTGGGCATCAAGACCTTTGTGATGATCTCCATGTTCATCTGGATCCGGGCCACCTTCCCCCGGTTCCGCTATGACCAGATCATGCGTCTGGGCTGGAAGATCTTCATTCCGGTCACCCTGGTGTGGCTGCTGATCGTCGGGGGCTGGTTGCTCTCGCCGTGGAATATCTGGAAATAAGGCGGGGACATACCCATGGCTTCCGTTGCTGCTGCTTCTTTTTCGCTCCGCGATTTCGTCAAGAGCTTTCTGCTGGTCGAGCTGGTCAAGGGCATGTCCCTGACCGGGCGCTACGCCCTGCGCCGCAAGGTTACCGTCCAGTACCCTGAGGAAAAAACACCGCTGTCGCCCCGTTTTCGGGGGTTGCACGCCCTGCGCCGCTATGAAAACGGCGAAGAGCGTTGCATCGCCTGCAAGCTGTGCGAGGCCGTGTGCCCCGCGATGGCCATCACCATCGAGTCGGATGTGCGCGAGGACGGCACACGTCGCACCACGCGCTATGACATCGACCTGACCAAGTGCATTTTCTGCGGTTTTTGCGAAGAAAGCTGCCCGGTGGACTCCATCGTGGAGACCTCCATCTTTGAATACCACGGCGAAAAGCGCGGCGACCTTTACTTCACCAAGGAAATGCTGCTGGCCGTGGGAGACCGCTTCGAAGGCGACATCGCTGCCGCCAAGGCTGCGGACGCCCAGTACCGCTGACGCGGCAGACCACTACAAAGAACCGATTCATGGACGCCAAGACTGGTTTTTTCTATCTGTTCTCGGTCGTGCTGCTGTACGCAGCCTTCCGGGTCATCAGCGCCCGCAACCCGGTGCACGCGGTGCTGCACCTCATGCTGGCTTTTTCCCAGGCTTCAGGCCTGTGGCTGCTGCTCAAGGCAGAGTTTCTTGCCATTGCCCTGGTGCTGGTGTACCTGGGTGCGGTGATGGTGCTGTTCCTCTTCGTGGTGATGATGCTTGACGTGGATGTCGAGGGCATGCGCCAGGGTTTCTGGAAGCATTTCCCGCTGGCCGCCACCATTGGTGCACTCGTTGCCCTGGAAATGGCGGCAGTGCTTATGGGCGGCTTCCGTGGCATGGAGGAGCCCAAGGCCGTGGCCGCTGTGCTGGATGCGGCGGGCCAACCGGTCGTGGTTTCCAATGCCAAGGCCCTGGGTGAGCTGATGTACACCAAGTACCTCTATCCGGTGGAAATCGCTGCCGTCATCCTTTTGGTGGCCATGATTGCTGCCATTGCCCTGACCCTGCGTACCCGCAAAGACACCAAGACCATCAATCCGTCGCAGCAGGTGCATGTGCGTGCCGCGGACCGTCTGACGGTCGTCAAGATGGCTGCCACACGCCAGGCTCCGGTACCTGAGCCAGCCGCCAATGCCGAGGAGAAGAAAGCATGACGCCCACACTGGGACATTTTCTGACGCTGGGCGCCATGCTGTTCGCCCTGGCCGTGGTCGGCATTTTCATGAATCGCCGCAACCTCATTGTGTTGCTGATGGCCATTGAACTGATGCTGTTGGCCGTCAACATGAACTTCGTAGCCTTCTCGCATTACCTGGGTGATATGCACGGACAGGTGTTCGTGTTCTTCATCCTGACCGTGGCGGCGGCTGAGTCGGCCATTGGTCTGGCCATCCTGGTGCTGCTGTTCCGCAACAAGGCCAACATCGACGCGGAATCCCTCGACACCCTCCAGGGTTGAGTCTCCGAAAGCCAAGGTTCTCCACAATGAGTCAAACCCTTTCTGCTTCAACGCTCCTGGCCGTTCCGCTCGCGCCACTGGTGGGCGCCGCGCTGGCGGGCATCTTCGGCACGACCTTCGGCGGCAACTGGATCGGTCGCCGCCTGAGCCACAGTCTTACCATCCTCGGGGTGCTGGTCGCCTTCATCCTGTCGGCAATGACGCTCAAGAGCGTGGCCGTGGATGGCGCGCGTTTCAACGAGACCATCTACACCTGGATGGTGGTCGGCGGACTCAAGATGGAGGTGGGCTTTTTGATCGACAGCCTTACCGCCATGATGATGTGCGTGGTCACCTTCGTGTCGCTCATGGTGCACATCTACACCATCGGCTACATGGAAGAGGACGAAGGCTACAACCGCTTCTTTGCCTACATCTCTCTGTTCACCTTCTCCATGCTCATGCTCGTCATGAGCAACAATCTGCTGCAGTTGTTCTTCGGCTGGGAGGCAGTGGGCTTGGTGTCCTATTTGCTGATCGGCTTCTGGTTCAACAAGCCCACGGCCATCTTCGCCAACATGAAGGCCTTTCTGGTCAACCGTGTAGGTGACTTCGGCTTCATCCTGGGCATCGGCCTGATTGCAGCCTACACTGGCACACTGAACTACGGCGAGGTCTTTGCCAAGGCCACGCAGTTGGGGATGATCGAGTTCCCTTGGTACGTGATGGGCCAGGACGTCATGCTCATCACCGTGATCTGCATCTGCCTGTTCATCGGCGCCATGGGCAAGTCGGCGCAGTTCCCGCTGCATGTCTGGCTGCCCGATTCGATGGAAGGCCCCACGCCTATTTCTGCGCTGATCCACGCCGCCACCATGGTGACGGCCGGCATCTTCATGGTGGCGCGCATGTCGCCGCTGTTTGAGCTGTCGGATGCTGCTCTGAACTTCATTCTGGTCATTGGTTCCATCACCGCGTTGTTCATGGGCTTTCTGGGCATCATCCAGAACGACATCAAGCGCGTGGTGGCGTACTCCACGCTCTCGCAGTTGGGTTACATGACGGTGGCTCTGGGTGCATCGGCCTACTCGGTGGCAGTGTTCCACCTGATGACCCACGCGTTCTTCAAGGCGCTGTTGTTCCTGGGCGCTGGCTCGGTGATCATGGGCATGCACCACAACCAGGACATCCGTTGGATGGGTGGGGTGCGCAAATACATGCCCATCACCTGGATCACGTCGCTGCTGGGTTCGCTGGCCCTGATCGGTACGCCGCTGTTCTCGGGCTTTTACTCCAAGGACAGCATCATCGAGGCTGTGCATTTCAGCCAGTTGCCGGCGGCCGGGTTTGCGCATTTTGCGGTGCTGGCAGGTGTGTTCATCACCGCCTTCTATTCGTTCCGCATGTACTTCCTGGTCTTCCATGGCAAGGAGCGCTATGACCAGAACCCCGATGCGCACCACCATGACGACCATGGCCACCACGGCCATGATGACCACCATGCTCCGCATGAGTCGCCCTGGGTGGTGACAGTGCCACTGGTCCTGTTGGCCATTCCCTCGGTCGTGATCGGCTACATGACCATCCAGCCCATGCTGTTTGGTGATTTCTTCAAGGACGTGATCTTTGTCGATGCGGTGCGGCATCCGGCCATGGCCAAGTTGGCAGAAATCTTCCACGGCCCGGTGGCCATGGCCTTGCATGGTCTGCAGACGCTGCCTTTCTGGCTTGCGGTCGCGGGCGTGGCTGCTTCGTACTACATGTACATGGTCAATCCAGCGTTGCCTGCGGCTATCCAGCGCATGTTCCAGCCGCTGCACACGTTGCTTGAAAACAAGTACTACATGGACTGGTTCAACGAGAACGTGATTGCCCGTGGTGCCCGTGCGCTGGGCGTGGGGCTCTGGAAGGGTGGCGACCAGGCCGTGATCGACGGCACGCTGGTCAATGGTTCCTGGAAGATCGTGGGCTGGGTTGCCGGTCTGGTGCGCAAGGTGCAGACGGGTTACGTCTTCCACTACGCGCTGGTGATGATCCTGGGCATCTTCGTGCTCATGACGTACTTCGTCTTGCTCAACAAGTAGGAGAACAACAAAAATGGGTTTGTTGAGTCTTGCTATCTGGACGCCTATCGCGTTCGGTGCGCTGTTGCTGGCCTTTGGCAGTGACAAGCATGCGGGCGCTGTCCGCTGGCTGGCCCTGATCGGTGCTCTGATCGGGTTTGCTGTGACCTTGCCGCTTTATGAAGGCTTCAAGCTGGGCACTGCGGCGATGCAGTTCGTCGAGAAGGCCGTGTGGATTGAGGGCTTCAATATCCACTATCACCTCGGTGTGGATGGCATCTCGTTCTGGTTCGTGCCGCTCACGGCATTTATCACGGTGATCGTGGTGATTGCGTCGTGGGAATCCATCACCGAGCGCGTGTATCAGTACATGGGCGCCTTCCTGATCCTGTCGGGGCTGATGATCGGTGTGTTCGCATCCCTCGACGGCATGCTGTTCTACGTGTTCTTCGAGGCCACCCTGATCCCCATGTACCTGATCATCGGTATCTGGGGGGGGCCGAACAAGATCTATGCCGCCTTCAAGTTCTTCCTCTACACCTTGCTGGGCTCGCTGCTCATGCTGGTGGCGTTGATCTACCTGTACAACCAGTCCAGCGGCAGTTTCGACATTGCCACCTGGCACCAGCTGCCACTGAGCCGCACGGCGCAAACGCTGCTGTTCTTTGCCTTCTTTGCGGCCTTTGCCGTCAAGGTGCCCATGTGGCCTGTGCACACGTGGCTGCCCGACGTGCACGTCGAAGCGCCCACGGGTGGTTCTGCGGTGCTGGCGGCCATCATGCTGAAGCTGGGTGCCTACGGCTTCCTGCGCTTCTCGCTGCCCATTGCACCCGACGCCTCGCGTGAATGGGCATGGCTGATGATTGCCCTGTCGCTCATCGCCGTGATCTACGTGGGCCTGGTCGCCATGGTCCAGAAGGACATGAAGAAGCTGGTGGCCTACTCGTCGGTGGCGCACATGGGTTTTGTGACCCTGGGCTTCTTCATCTTCAACGGCCTGGGTGTGTCCGGCGGCATCGTGCAGATGATTGCGCACGGCTTTGTCTCGGCGGCCATGTTCCTTTCCATCGGCGTGCTCTACGACCGCGTGCATTCGCGTGACATTGCTGCCTACGGTGGCGTGGTCAACACCATGCCCAAGTTCTCTGCCTACGTGTTGTTGTTCACCATGGCCAACTGCGGCCTGCCGGGAACGGCCGGTTTCGTGGGCGAGTGGATGGTGATCCTGGGTGCCGTGCAGGCCAACTTCTGGGTGGGCCTGCTGGCTTCCACGGCCTTGATCTGGGGCGCTGCCTACAGCCTGTGGATGTTCAAGCGCGTGTACCTGGGCCCGGTGGGCAACGCCAACGTCCGTGCCTTGCTCGACATCGGCAGCCGTGAATTCTTCGTCATGGCGCTGCTCGCCATTGCCGTGCTGTACATGGGCCTGTACCCACGCCCGTTCACGGACGTGATGGATGCATCCGTGGCCGAACTGCTGCGCCATGTGGCCTTGAGCAAGCTGAACTGACCTGACCGAACAGAGAGACCCGAGATGATTGACAACATCAGTTGGCTGGCGATTTACCCGGAGATCGTTCTGCTGGTCATGACCTGCGTGATCGCGCTGGTGGACCTGGGCGTGAAGAGCCCGCAGCGCACGGCAACCTACGTGCTGAGCATGCTCACACTGGCGGTGGTGGCCGTGCTGCAGGGCGTGTATGCCAGCAGTGGCAACACCTTCTACGGCTTTGGCAACATGGTGGTGAGCGATGCCATGGGCAACTGGCTCAAGTGCTTTGCCACGGTGGCCATGATGGTGACCCTGGTGTACAGCCGCCCCTATGCCGCCGATCGCAGCATGCTGCGCGGTGGCGAGATGTTTGTGCTGGCCATGTTCTCGCTGCTGGGCATGTTCATCATGATCGGTGGCAACAACTTCCTGATCATTTACCTGGGTCTGGAGCTGCTCACGCTCTCCGGCTATGCGCTGGTGGGCATGCGCCGAGACAATGCCGTGGCCACCGAGGCTGCCATGAAGTACTTTGTGCTGGGTGCCATGGCCAGCGGCTTCCTGCTGTATGGCCTGTCCATGTTATACGGTGCGACGGGCTCGCTGGATATCGGCGAAGTCTTCAAGGCCATCGATTCTGGCCAGCTGCGTCACCAGGTGCTGGTGTTCGGCGTGGTCTTCATCGTGGCCGGGCTTGCGTTCAAGCTGGGTGCAGTGCCTTTCCATATGTGGGTACCTGACGTGTACCAGGGCGCCCCCACGGCCGTTACGCTGATGATTGCTGGTGCGCCCAAGTTCGCCGCCTTTGCCATCGTGATTCGTCTGTTGGTCGATGGCCTGCTGCCGCTGGCCCGGGATTGGCAACAGATGCTGGCTGTGCTGGCCATTGGCTCGTTGCTGGTGGGCAACCTGGCGGCCATCGCACAGACCAATCTCAAGCGCATGCTGGCCTACTCCACCATTGCACAAATGGGTTTCGTGCTGCTGGGCCTGATGTCGGGTGTCGTCAGTGGGCACGTGGACGCTTCCACGGCTGAAGCCGCCTATGCCGCGTCGATGTTCTACATCGTCACCTATGTGCTGACGACGCTGGCCACCTTCGGCGTGATCCTGCTGCTGGCGCGCGAGGGCTTCGAGAGCGATGAGATTGCTGACATGGCTGGCCTGAACCAGCGCAGCCCGCTGTATGCCGGCGTGCTGGCGGTGTGCCTGTTCTCGCTGGCCGGCATCCCGCCCTTGGTGGGCTTCTATGCCAAGCTGGCGGTCCTGCAGGCCCTGCTGGCCTCGGGCCAGACGGCATATATCGCCATGGCCGTGTTTGCCGTACTGATGTCCTTGATTGGCGCCTTCTACTATCTGCGTGTGGTCAAGGTCATGTACTTTGATGAGCCACTGACCGCCACCACTGTGTCTGCGCCGCTGGACGTGCGGATGGTTCTCACGCTCAACGGTGCGCTGGTGCTCATTCTGGGCATCTTGCCCGGTGGTCTGATGTCGCTGTGCGCAGACGCCATCATGCGTTCGCTGGCTTCCTGAGCTTGCCCGCCAGAAGATGCAAGACAGCTTCATCTGGATTGTGATCGTGGCGGCCTGCGTGGCCGCCAATCTGCCTTTCTTCAATCAGCGCGTCCTGGCCTTGGGCCCGGTGCGCGTGCCCGGCAAGCCACTGTGGCTGCGTTTGGCCGAGTTGCTGGTCTTGTACTTCGCGGTGGGCGGGCTGGCCTATGTCCTGGAAGGACGGGTGGGGCAGGTGGCCCCTCAGGGCTGGGAGTTCTTTGCCATTACGGCGGCACTCTTCCTGACGCTGGCATTTCCCGGTTTCGTGTACCGCTACCTGCTTCGCAGGCGCTGATCGCATCTTTGGGGCAACACACCCATGAAAGTGCTGGACTTGCGTTGTGCGCATGACCATGCCTTTGAAGGCTGGTTTGCCAATGAAGAGGATTTTCAGGGGCAGCTGGTGCGCGGCTTGCTCCAGTGCCCCGTCTGTGGGGATGGCCAGATCCGCAAGACCTTGAGTGCGCCCCGCATCCAGCGCAGTGCGATGCAGGAGCGTCCTCCCACCGGTGTGACACCGCAAGAGTCCGCCCCAGCCCCCCATGCCCCCGATGTGCCCGACGGGCTGCTTGCCAGCGTGCAGGCTGCTTGGCTGAAATGGGCACGCCAGGTCGTTGCGAAGTCAGAGGACGTGGGCGAGCGCTTTGCCCAGGAAGCGCGCAGCATCCACCGTGGCGACAGCCCCGAACGGCCCATCCGTGGCCAGGCCAGCCCGGCCCAGACCCTGGAGTTGCTGGAAGAGGGCATCCCCGTGCTGGCGCTGCCTGCCACGGCGACCGACACCCTGCACTGAGCGGGCGGCGAGCAGCCCCTGGGGCCTTTCAAGCCGCAAACTGCAGCGCCGCCAGGCGCGCATACACTCCACCGCGCGCCAGCAGTTCGGCATGGGTGCCTTGTTCGACGATCCGGCCGTGCTCCATCACCACGATCCGGTCGGCGTTCTGCACGGTGGACAGACGGTGCGCAATGACCAGCGTCGTGCGCTGGCCCTTGTGGCTGTGCAGCGCGCTGTCGAGCGCCGCCTGCACCATGCGCTCGCTCTCGGCGTCCAGTGCGCTGGTGGCCTCGTCCAGCAAGAGCAATGGTGGGTTCTTGAGCAATGCCCGTGCAATGGCGATGCGCTGGCGCTGGCCGCCCGACAGGCGCACGCCGCGCTCGCCCAGAAAGGTGTTGTAGCCGTCGGGCAGCGCGCTGAGAAAGTCGTGTGCAAACGCAGCACGTGCTGCGGCCACCACCTCGTCGTCGCTCGCGTCCGGGCGGCCGTAACGGATGTTGTCCATGGCACTGGCTGAAAAGATCACCGGGTCCTGGGGCACCGTGCCGATGCGGCTACGCAGCGCCTGCAGAGAGAGGTGGCGCAGATCAATGCCCTCAACGCAGATGCGGCCGCTGCCCTCGGGCGCTTGGGGCGGTACAGCATCGACATCGTAAAAGCGCTGCAGCAACTGGAACACCGTCGTCTTGCCCGCCCCGCTGGCGCCCACCAGGGCCACGGTTTCGCCGGGCTGCAGTTCCAGATCGAAGCCCTGCAGCGCTGCCTGCGTGGGGCGTGAGGGGTAGTGGAAATCCACATGCTCAAACCGCACCGCCAGCCCCCGCCCGGTGTCGGGCAAGGCCAGCGGCTGGGCGGGCTCGCGCACGGGTGACTGGGTTGCCAGCAGTTCCATGAGCCGCTCGGTGGCCCCGGCGGCGCGCAGCAGGTCGCCGTACACCTCTCCCAGCACGGCGGCGGCACTGGCCAGCAGCATCACGTACACCACCGTTTGCCCCAGGTGGCCAGCGCTCATCTGGTCTGCCAGCACCGCCTGGGTGCCACGGTACAGGCCCCACAGCAGCAGCCCCGCATTGGCAATGATGATGAACGCCACCAGCATCGCGCGGGTGCGTGAGCGCCGTTCCGCCGTGTCAAAGGCATGTTGTGTGGCCTGCGTAAAGCGCTGCGTTTCGCGGTCCTCGGCGGTGTAGCTTTGCACCACCGGGGTGGCATTCAGGATTTCGCCCGCAATGGCGCTGGAGTCGGCCACCCGGTCCTGGCTGGCCCGCGAGAGCTTGCGCACCCGCCTGCCAATCCACAGCGCGGGCAATACCACCGCCACCAGCATGAGGATGACGATGCCCATCACGCGTGGATTGGTCCACACCAGCATGATGACGGCCCCGCCACCCACCACCGCATTGCGCAGGCCCATGGACAGTGACGAGCCCACCACCGTCTGCACCAGCGTGGTGTCGGTGGTCAGGCGTGAAAGCACCTCGCCCGTCTGCGTGGTCTCGAAAAACTGAGGGCTCTGGCGCAGCACATGGGCGTACACGGCGTTGCGCAGATCGGCGGTCACGCGCTCTCCCAGCCAGCTCACCAGGTAAAAGCGCACCGAGGTGAACAGCCCCAAGGCCACGGCCACGGCAAACAGCAGACCAAAGTTACCGCGCAAGGCCATGGCCTGGGCGCCCCGGTCGCTGGCGGCCAGGCTGCCGTCGATCAGGGTGCGCAGCGCCAGCGGAAACGCCAGCGTGGCCGCCGCTGCCAGCAGCAAAAAAGCCAAGGCCAACAGCATGCGCGTGCGGTAGGGGCGCAAAAAGGGCAGCAGGCCGCTGAGCGAGCGGGCCTTGCCTTGCACCTCGCGTGGGTTCGGAGAAGACGACATAGCCTGCCAGTGTAGGCCGCTCGGGCCGTCGGTGCAGGCTTCCTACAACCGCAATGCGCGGGCGTAGCCCGTCATCTCTAGGTACCCCCGGCCCACCGACTGGCCCGAGGCGTCGTGCAGATCCGACAGGCCCTCCCAATAAATGGCGCCGGTCGAAGCGCTGCTGTCCAGCTCCTGGTCGTCCACCAGGGCGCGCACCTCAAAGCGTCCGGCGGGCGTCTCCACCCGCCATTGCACCGGGTAGCGCGCACCGCTGTGCGGGCTGGTCCAGTGCCGCACCGCGGTGAAGGCCACGCTGCCTTCGTCAAACACCTGCACCGCACCCCCGGCAGGCCGCCAGGAGCCGCCCGCCCACAGCGCCGATCCATCGGCCCGGCGCAGCCGAAATACCGTGAGCGCCGCGCCGTCGTGCAGGTTCATGCCGATCCAGTCCCAGCCCACGGCCTGGGGGTGCATCAGGGCCTCGCTCCATTCGTGGTCCAGCCAGGCGCGGCCCTGGCCGGGGGCGATGCGCCAGCGCTGGCCGCCCAGCACCAACTCGCCCTGCACGGCCAATTGGGGCTGGCTGTAGTAGTGGCTGGCCTGCACTGCCTCGGGGCCCTTGCGCGAGAGGCCTTCGCGGCCCTGCAACAACACAGGCTGGGTGGTGTCGCATTCCAGGTGCAGGCCCAGCGTGTCGCCCTCTACCCGCGCCGTGTAGCGGCTGCCCTGGCCCAGTGCCCTGCGGGTGAGCGACCAGCCTTGCAGCCGCAGCCCAGTATCGGCCTCGCTGGCTTCGGCCAGGCCCGGCCAGGCGCGGGCAATGCGCTGGTCGTGGTGCAGCCTGGCATGGGCCACATCGGTGATGGCCGCGTGCGCAAACAGCAACTGCTTGGCCGCAAACGCCGAGCGCAGGCCCTGCGTGCCATCCACCCGCGAGCGGAAAAACGTGACCTGAAACCCCCACAGCCGCCCCGCCGTCTGGGCGTGCCCGGTCATGTACCACCACTCGGTACGCAGCTCGGGGTGGCTGCCATGGTCGCGCGGGAACTCCAGCCGTCGCGCGCTCAAGCCCGGCGCAGCGCCGGGCCACAGCCCCAGCGCACCCAAGCCCAGGGCCAGCGTCCTGCGGCGCAGGCTGGGCGGCGTGGCGGTGAGGGCGGGGGGCATGGCAGGATCAGGTCAGCAAAGCGTCGATCTTCTGCTGCGCCGCCGTGCAGTCGCCAAAACTGCGCTCCACCCAGTCCGCGTCGCAGTAGGTGGGCAGGTAGCGCTCGCCCGCATCACACAGCAGCGACAGGATGGAGCCCCGCTCGCTGCGCGCGCGCATCTCGTGCGCCAGCGCCAGCATGGCGACAAAGTTGGTACCCGTGGACGGCCCCACGCGCCGCCCCAGCAGTTGCGACAGCGCGCGCATGGCGGCCACCGACTCCACGTCGGGCACCTCCACCATGCGGTCCACCAGCGTGCGGATGAAGCTCGGCTCCACGCGCGGGCGGCCAATGCCCTCGATGCGCGAACCCGGCGCCGTGAGCGTGGCGTCGCCCGTGCGGTGGTAGGCGCTGAACACCGAGCCCGCCGGGTCGGCCACGCACACCTGCGTGGCGTGGCGCTGGTAGCGCACATAGCGACCTATGGTGGCGCTGGTGCCCCCCGTGCCCGCGCCCACCACAATCCAGCGCGGCACGGGGTGCCGCTCGCGCTGCATCTGCGTGAACATGCTCTCAGCAATGTTGTTGTTGCCGCGCCAGTCGGTGGCGCGCTCAGCGTAGGTGAACTGGTCCATGTAGTGCCCGCCGGTCTGCGCAGCCACTTCGCGGGCGGCGTCGTACACCGCGCCCGCGCCGTCCACGAAATGGCAGCGCCCGCCATGGAACTCGATCTGCGCCACCTTCTCGGGCGAGGTGCTGCGCGGCATCACCGCCACAAAGGGCAGGCCCAGCAGGCGCGCAAAGTACGCCTCGCTCACTGCCGTGGAGCCGCTTGATGCCTCGACGATGGTCGAGCCCTCGCGCACCCAGCCGTTGCACAGCGCATAGAGGAACAGCGAGCGCGCCAGCCGGTGCTTGAGGCTGCCCGTGGGGTGGGTGGATTCGTCCTTGAGGTACAGGTCGATCCCGCTGTGCTCAAAGGCCGGCAGGCGCAGCGGGATCAGGTGGGTATCGGCGCTGCGTTGGTAATCGGCTTCGATGCGGGCGATCGCTTCGTGGAGCCAATGGGAAGAAGTGCACGCATCCGAAGATGGGGCAAAGGGTGCGAGGGGCTGATGCTTCATGCGCCAGATTGTCGCAGCCCGCCGCAGCCCCTGACCCACCAGGTATCGGCGGCTGGGTGGGGTGGTGGGCGCCGTTACTGAGCGCTTTCCAGCCACCAGGCAACTTCGCCATTCGGCTCTGTGACGGCGTATTTTCCATCCTGCTTGACGAAGCTGACACAGCGATCGTCAAGTCTGCGTTTGTTCCAACGCACGCAGTACCCGGCATCGCCTTGGCGGCGCCAGGGACCGACGTCGTTGTAGCCTTGACTGGCAGTGGCGTAACCGTCAGCCTTCAAATGGATTTCAACAACCAGGCCACTCTTGATGTTGGTGACCTTGAAGGGAGCAGCAATGATCTTTTCGAATTCATCCTTGGACACAGAAGTATCCGCAGCGTAGCTGCTGCTCGCGAGCAGTGCAGCACAGAGGAGAGCACGGTGGAGGTACATCGCTGACCCTTTCTTTGTTGATGAATGTTGGACGCTAGCCGGTTGGCCAATAGCAGTCAATCGGAAAGACCCCGGCAGTCTGGACCTACCAATCCTCCTTCACCGCCAACACCGCATCCCGCCCCGCAGCCGCCCGCCCGGCCACCCAGGCCGTCACCGTGCCCGCCAGCACCACGGCAGCGCACAGCGCCAGCAGCCGCCCCAGCGGCACCCGCAAATCCATGGTCCAGTGGAAGCTCTGCGGGTTCACCACATGCACCAGCACCACCGATACGGCCAGGCCCAGCAGCAGGCCGGCGGCCGTGCCCACTCCTGTCCAGGCGGCGCCTTCGGCGGCCACCACGGCCAGAATCTGGCGGCGCGTGAGGCCCAGGTGGGCGAGCAGGCCGAATTCCTTGCGCCGCGCCAGCACCTGTGCGCCAAAGCTGGCCGCCACGCCGAAGAGGCCGATGCCAATGGCCACGGCCTGCAACCAGTAGGTGACGGCGAAGCTGCGGTCGAAGATGTGCAGCGATCGGGCGCGGATGGCATCGGCCGAGACGAATTCGAGCCGGGGTGTGCCGTCCTCGACGCCGGGCGCCAGTGCTTCGATGGCCTGGCGCAGCGCGGCGCTGTCGGTGCCGGGCTGGGGCCACAGGGCCAGGTCGGTGGGGCGGGCGTCGCCGGTCAGGCGCTCGTAGTCGGCCTGGTCCAGCGCCACGGCGCCGCTTTGGCGGGCATAGTCGCGCCACACGCCTGCTATAGAAAAAGGAGCTGCTTGCGCTTTTCCCTCTTGCCCTGGAGCCCTAAAAGACCTTGAAAGTGCAGGCCAGTCCATGCCAGGCTGCAGGCCGTACAGGTCCACCACCGCCTCGCTGATGTAGATGCCCACGCGCCCCGGCGGTACGGGGAGCGCGGCGTCCACCAGCGGCAGGCGCTGGGCGGGGTCGCTGCCCAGGGGGCGGGCCAGCAGCGTGAGGGCGGGGCGTGCCGGATCCAGTTGCACCGGGCTGGCGCGCAGGGGCTCCACACGCTGCACGCCGCTCAGGCGGGCGACGTCTTGCGCCAGTGTGGCGGGCAGCAGGGCGGCATCGCCCCCGGCAACTTGTAGCGACGAGCGCAGGTACAGCGGCGCGGGCAGCACGGCGTCCAGCCATTGCATGACCGAGCCGCGAAAGCTGGCCACCATCACGGTGAGCGCCACGGCCAGGCTCAGGCTGGCCACCACGCCGCCAATGGCGATGGCCGCGCTGCCGCGCATGCGCCGCGCGCGTTCCAGTGCCAACAGGGGCAAGGCGCGGGATGCCGCCAACGGGTGCAACAAACGCAGCAGCAGGGCCACGGCCCAGGGCAGCAGCGCCATGCCACCCACCAGCAGCAGCCCCACCGACAGGTAGGCTGCTACCGGCACGCCCGCAATCGGTGGGGCCAGTGCCAGCAGTGTGGCGGCAGCCAGCAGCGCCAGGCCAGCGGTGGCCCGGTTGGGCGCGCTGGCCGCCTGGCCCAGGCCCTTGAGGGTTTGCGCTGGGGGCAGGGCTTGCGCGTTGCGTGCGGGCCACCAGCCGCCCGCCAGCGCCGCCACCAGGCCCAGGCTGCCGTACAGCAGGGCGGTGGCGGTGCTCCAGCGCAGCGCGGGCTGCACACCGGCAAAGTAGCCTCCGCCCAGGTCGCCGCCCAGCAGGTGCAGCGCGGCCTGGGCCAGCAGCGTGCCCAGGGCGATGCCTGCCACGCTGCCCGCCAGCCCCAGCAGGCCCGATTCGAGCAGCACCAGCGCCAGCCGCTGCCCTGGCGTGGCACCCAGCACCGCCAGCAGCGCAAACTGCGGCGCGCGCTGTGCCACGCTCAGCGCCAGCACCGAAAACACCAGAAACGCCCCTGTGAACAAGGCCACCAGCGCCAGCACCGTGAGGTTGACGCGGTACGCGCGCGACAGCAGGCTGATGCGCTCGGCGGCATCCCCCGGCTGCACCGCCATGGCGTGGGCGGGCCACCAGGGCTGGCTGCGCAGCGCCTGCGCGAAGGCGCTGCGGTCGGTGCCGGGCTGCAGGCGCAGGTCGATGCGGCTGAGCGCGCCGCCGCGCCCGAACAGGTCTTGCGCGGCGCCCAGGTCCATCACGGCCAGGGCGCTGCCACCGGCTGCCACACTGCCAGCCACGCGCACCACATGGCTCTGGCTGCCTGCCTGCAGCACCAGTGTGGGGGCGGGCTGTGCCGCCTGCGTGGGCAGGCCCAGCGCCTGGAATGCCGCCGCGTTGAGGAACACGGTGGCGGGCTCGAACAGCGCAAACCGCTGGCTGCCATCCCAGGGCCGGGGCATGAGGGCGGGGGCCATGCCGGGCAGCACCAGGGCGTCGGCACCCAGCACGCGCAGCGGGGTAGCGGTGCCGCCGCTGGCGCTGCGCGCCATGGCGGTGAGCTCCAGCACCGGGCTGGCCTGGCGCACCTGGGGGTGCGTGGCCAAGGGGGTGTACAGGGCCTCATCCAGCGCGCCCTGCATGGCGCGCACCTCCAGGTCGGGCTGGCCGTTGACGCTGCGCACCGCCTGGGCAAATTCATCGAGCGCCGAGCTGTTGATGAGCTGCACGGCAAACGCCAGCGCAACGCCCAGCATCACCGCCACCACGGCCGCCGCACTGCGCCAGGGGTGGTGGCGCAGTTCCTGCCAGGAGAAGGTGCGCAGCAAGGTCCACATCGGGCGCATTGTGCGGGCGGAATGTGCCCTGTGCAGTCCGTGGGGTTGGCCCTTGAAAACAGGCACCACCGATCCCACACTGGAAACCAGAAGCCGCTGCACCAGCGGCCCCTTCGCAAACCCTCCCAACCTGTAGTGACAAGGAGCTTGACCATGAACTCTCTCGTATCGCGCGGCAGCCTGTTCGATGACTTTTTCAAGGACATTGCGCCCGGCTTCTACGTGCGCCCGCTGCATGGCGACAGCCTGCCTGCGCCCTCGCAGATCAAGGTGGACGTGAAGGAAACCGAGGGCGGCTACACCGTGCAGGCCGAGGTGCCAGGCGTGCCCAAGGAAGACATCCATGTGTCCGTCGAAGGCAATGTGGTGAGCCTGCGCGCCGAGGTGCGCCAGCTCGACCAGAAGACCGAGGGCGAGAAGGTGCTGCGCTCCGAGCGCTACTACGGTTCGGTGGCCCGCAGCTTCCAGCTGCCCGCCGACATCGACGCCGCCCAGGCCAAGGCCAAGTACGACAACGGCATCCTCACGCTCACCCTGCCCAAGAAGTTGAACAACAGCTCACAGCGGCTCAACATCGAGTAAGCCACAGCCCTGTGGCACCATGCTGCCCACGGCGCCCGCTGCGGTGCTGACAGGGGCCGCGCATGGACAGATGGAGCTTGACGGGGCGCTGGGCATGGGTTGCCGTGCTGGGGTGCTGCTCGGTTTGGGCGCTCCCAGCTTTCTCGCAAACCGATGCGCCCGATGCCGCCACATCGATTCGGGATGGCCTGGATTGGGCCAGCCCTGCCGATGCCCTGGCCGTTGCAGGGCTTGGGCGCCAGAGGGGTGTCGCCGAAGTGGGCGTGTTGCGCCAGGGGCAGGCGCGCTATGGCATCGCCCGCAACCGTGTGGAGGCCGCGCCTGCACAGGCTTTGTTTGAGGTGGGATCGATCAGCAAGGTCTTTACCGGACTGCTTCTGGCTCAGGCCGTGGAGCGCGGCGAGCTGTCTCTGGACGACACCGTGGGCCGTCTGTTGCAGGGCCAGGCCTTACCCGATCTGCCACCGCGCGTTGCGGCCATCACGCTTGGCCAGCTGGTCACGCATACGTCGTGTCTGGCCAGGTTGCCAGGCGATTTCTTTCGTGCAGGCTACGACGCCGCCAACCCCTACCAACGCTATGACCGCGTGCGGCTGTGGGCGTCCTTGGCCCAGGCGCGGCTGGTCCAGGCGCCACCCTGCCAGAGCAGCTACAGCAACTGGGGCTTTGGCGTGCTGGGCGAGCTGCTGTCCGTGCGCTACGGCAGGCCGTGGGCCGAACTGGTGCGCGAGCGCATTACCGCGCCGCTTGGCATGTACGACACGGTGCAGGAACTGGGTGACAAGGCGTCGCGCCTTGCGGTGCCGCATGAAGGCGAGCAGGTCGTCTCGTCTTGGGACTTTGACGCTTTGGCCGGAGCGGGAGCACTGCGGTCCACCACGGCAGACATGCTGTTGTTCAGCCGCGCTCTGTTGGCGGGGCGCGAAGGGCCGCTCGGCCCTGCGGCAGAGCGCATGTTCACGGTTCTGGCGGAGCATGAGGGTGCGCCGATAGGCTATGCGTTGATGCTGCGCGACCAGGGCGGCAAGCAGACCTGGCTGCATGGCGGTGGCACCGGGGGATACCGTGCGGTATGGTTGCTGGCGCTCGACAGTGGGGAGGCAGTCATCGCCTTGATGAGCAATGCGCGTGCACTGCAATCGGACGTGATGGCGCCCCTGCTGCGCATGCGCCACCCCGCACCCGAGGGGCGGCCTGCTGTGCCGGGCGATGCCATTGACCAGCATGTGGGCACGAACCGCGCTTCGCCACAACTGACCTTCGGATTTGTGGTGCGTGACGGCCAGTTGCACAGCCGCGCCAGCGGCGGCCGTTTCGAGCCGCTGCAGGTGTGGGGCGCGCCTGGTGAGGGCCGTTTCACCCAGCCCGCGACGGGGCGGCAGTTCCGCTTTGTTCGCGATGGTGCCGGGCCTGCCACGGTGCACTACGAGCGCTTTGGTGTGCGGCTGAAGGCCGTGCAGGTGCAGGAGTCGCTGCTGGCGCTGGATGCGCCCGTGTCCGACGAGGCCTTGGCGCCCTATGGGGGGCGCTATCGTCTGGCGGGTGGCGCGGTGTTCGATGTGCAGGTTCAGGATGGGCGTCTGCAGGTGCGCCTGGGATCTCAGCCACGGTTCACCGTGTACCCCGTGCTTGGCCAGCCCGATCGCTTTGGCTACGACAGCATTCGCGCCGAACTGCAGTTTGAGCGCTACCCCAGTGGCGAGGTGCGTGCCGTGGTGCTGCACCAAAACGGGGTGCAGCGGGCCCTACGCCTGGAGCCTTGAGCCGCTGGGCGGTCAGCCGATCCCGTCGCTGCGCAGCCGCAGCACCCGGTCGGCGCGTGCTGCGGCGCTGGCGGAGTGGGTGACCAGCACCAGCGCCGCGCCCTGTTCGCGCGTCTGCGCCACCAGCACCTCCATTGCGCGCGCCGCCGTGCTGGGGTCGAGGTTGCCGGTGGGCTCGTCGGCCAGCAGCAGGCCGGGTCGGTGCACCAGGGCGCGGGCGATGGCCACGCGCTGCAACTGCCCGCCGCTGAGCTGCTGCGGCAGCCGTGGGCCCAGGCCCTGCAGGCCCACGGCGTCCAGCATGGCTTGCACCCGTGCGGCATCGGGGCGGCCCAGCAGCATCAGCGGCAGGGCCACGTTCTGCGCCACGTCCAGGTGCGGCAGCACGTGAAAGGCCTGGAACACAAAGCCCACCTGCGCACGGCGCCACAGGGCGCGCTGGGCGTCGTCCAGCAAGCCCAGGTCGGTGCCGCCGTGCACGATGCGCCCGGCATCCCAGTGGTCCAGCCCCGCCATGCAGTTGAGCAGGGTGGACTTGCCCACGCCCGAATCACCCACGATGGCGACAAATTCACCCGGCGCAACGGTGAGGTGCACGTTCTCGAACACCGTGGCCTCGCCGTAGCGCTTGGCCAGGCCGTCCACCACCAGCAGGCTCATGGTGTGCTGCCGTCCAGCCGTGCCAGCACGGCGTGCACCAGGTCGGCCACAGCGGTGGGCCGGTCGCAGGCGATGGTGTGGCGCTGGGGCATGCCGCGCAGCCAGGTGATCTGGCGCTTGGCGAGTTGCCGCGTGGCGGCAATGCCGCGCTCGCGCAGCAGGGCGGTGTTCAATGGTGTGCCCTCGGGGCGCGTGGCCTGAAAGTCCAGTTCCTCCCACACTTGGCGGTAGCCCACGCAGCGCATCGATGGCAGGTCGGCGTGCAGGTCACCGCGCGCGCGCAGGGCACGCACCTCGTCCACAAAGCCTGCGGCCAGCATGGCGTCAAAGCGCTGGGCGATGCGCTCGTGCAGCCAGGTCCGGTTGTCGGGTTCCAATGAAAAAAGGGCTCCAGCGCTTATGGGACTTGCGCTGTCAGCTATTGTTTTGATAGTGTGAAAGCTCGACAGCGGGCGGCCCGACACCTGCCACACCTCCAGTGCGCGCTGGATGCGCTGGCTGTCGCCGGGCGCCAGGCGGGCGGCGGTGACCGGGTCCACGCGCGCCAGCTCGGCGTGCATGCCGGGCCAGCCGATCGCGGCGGCCTGGGCTTCGAGCTGGGCGCGCACAGCGGGGTCGGCAGCGGGCATGTCGTCGATGCCGTCCAGCAGCGCCTTGAAGTACAGCATGGTGCCGCCCACCAACAGCGGCAGCGCGCCGCGCGCGCGGATGTCGGCAATGAGCCGGGTGGCGTCCTGCACGAACTCGGCGGCGCTGTAGGCCTGCAGCGGGTCGCGGATGTCGATCAGGTGGTGGGGCACGCAGGCCAGTTCCTGCGCTGTGGGCTTGGCGGTGCCGATGTCCATGCCCCGGTACACCAGGGCGGAATCGACGCTGATGATCTCCACCGGCATGCGCTTGCCGATCACGGCGGCCAGGGCCAGGGCCCCAGCGGTCTTGCCCGAGGCCGTGGGGCCTGCCAGGGCAATGGCTTGCGGGGCATCAACGGGGTTCACGCGGCTCACGCGGTTCTCCAAATTTCTGTACCAATGTCCAGGCGATGGCGGCCAGCAGCACGGACCAGAACCACACCCCATGCACCAGCGGCCACACCGTGCCGTCCAGGTGCGTACCTACCCAGCCGCCAATGGCAAAGGCGGCCAGCATCATCATGAAACCATTGAGTGCAGAGGCCACGCCCGCCGCCTGCGGAAACGGCCCCACGGCGCCCGTCTGCCCACAGGGCTGGTGGATGCCGTGCCCCAGCATGAACAGGTAGAACGGCGCCAGCAACGCCCAGGGCTGGTGCCAGCCCATCCAGGCCACCAGCGCCATCAACGTGCAGCCGCCCAGGCTCAGGCCACCTGCCAGTGCCACCGTGCGGCGCAGGCCGTGGCGTGCCAGCAGGCGGCGGCAGACGAAGGTGCCCACAAAGTACGCCAGCGCGGTGGACAGCAGCACCCAGCCGTATTGCGTGCGCGACAGGCCCAGCACCTCGATGAACACGAATGAGGACGCCGCCAGGAAGGTGAACAGCCCGCCATAGGCCGCCGTGGTCAGCAGCGAGAACGCCCAGAACGTGGGGTGGCGCAGCACGGTGCCCCAGGTGCGCAGCAGCATGCCGGGCTGCAGGGCCTGCGGGTTGGGCCGGGCCAGCGTCTCGGGCATGCGCAGCGCCACCAGGGCCAGCGTGGCCACGGCGTAGGCGGTGAGCGCCAGCAGCGCCGCGCGCCAGCCCAGCCATACCGTCAGCAGCCCGCCCAGTGGCGCGCACAGGCAGGCCACCAGGCCCAGGCCGGTGAGCGCCTTGGACATGGCGCGTGCCCCGGCCAGCGGGGTGTACAGGTCGCGGACGATGGCGCGCGCGCACATCACCACCGCGCCCATGGCCGCGCCCTGCGCGGCGCGCCAGGCGATCAGCAGCGCCATGGACGGCGCGAAGGCGCTGGCGAGGGACGCAGCGGTGTAGATGCACAGCCCCGCCAGCAGCACTGGGCGGCGGCCAAAGCGGTCGGACAGCGGCCCCCACACCAGTTGCGAGCAGCCAAACGCCAGCAGCAGCGCGCTGAGCGTGAGCTGCCCCGTCGCCACGCTGGCGCCCAGGTCGCGCGTGAGCGCGGGCAGGGCGGGCAGGTACAGATCGGTGGTGACGGGCTGGATGGACAGCAGCAGCGCGAGCACCACGATGGCCAGTCCCTGGGACACGGCCACGGGCGGGGCGGCTGCGGGAGGGGCGGAATCGGAGCGGGCAGACATATCCGTTTGAGCGTACCAGATGCGGGCGCGCAAGCCGGGCGCAAAAAAAGGGGCCGAAGCCCCTTTGCCGTTGGTGCGTGCGGGACGCTCAGATCACGCCCTGGGCGATCATGGCGTCGGCCACCTTCACGAAACCGGCCACGTTGGCACCGTCGATGTAGCTGATCGAGCCATCGGCACGCTTGCCATACTTCAGGCAGGCGGCATGGATGCCTTGCATGATCATCAGCAGGCGGTTGTCCACTTCTTCAGCCGTCCAGCTCAGGCGCATGGCGTTCTGGCTCATTTCCAGGCCCGAGGTGGCCACGCCACCGGCGTTGGATGCCTTGCCGGGCGCATACAGCACGCCTGCGGCCTCGAAGGCCTTGGCGGCTTCGATGGTCGAGGGCATGTTGGCGCCTTCGGCCACGCACAGCACGCCGTTCTGGATGAGCGTCTTGGCGTCGTTCTCGTCCAGTTCGTTCTGCGTGGCGCAGGGCAGGGCCACGTCCACCTTGACATGCCAGGGGCGCACGCCGGCCTCGAACTTCACGCCGGTGCGCTGGGCATAGTCGCTCACGCGGCCGTAGTGGTGGTTCTTCACGTCCATCAGGACGGCCAGCTTCTCGGGGGTGAAGCCGTCCTCGTCGATGATGGTGCCGCTCGAATCCGACACGGTGATGACCTTGGCGCCCAGTTGCATGGCCTTTTCCACGGCGTACTGCGCCACGTTGCCCGAGCCGGAGACCGACACGCGCAGGCCGTCAAAGCTGCGGCCGCGGGTCTTGAGCATTTCGTCAGCGAAGTACACCGTGCCGTAGCCAGTGGCTTCGGGGCGGATCAGCGAGCCGCCGAACGACAGACCCTTGCCCGTGAACACGCAGTCGGCGCGGTTGCTGAGCTTCTTGACCATGCCGGCGATGAAGCCCACCTCACGGCCGCCCACGCCGATGTCGCCTGCGGGCACGTCGGTGTCGGCGCCCACGTGGCGGAACAGCTCGCTGGCGAAGGCCTGGCAGAAGCGCATGATTTCAGCGGGGCTCTTGCCCTTGGGGTCGAAGTCCGAGCCGCCCTTGCCGCCGCCCATGGGCAGCGTGGTCAGCGCGTTCTTGAAGGTCTGCTCGAAGGCCAGGAACTTGAGCACCGACAGGTTGACCGAGGGGTGGAAGCGCAGGCCGCCCTTGTAAGGGCCGATGGCCATGCTGTGCTGGATGCGGTAGCCACGGTTGACTTGCACCGTGCCGTGGTCGTCCACCCAGGACACGCGGAACATGACGATGCGCTCGGGCTCCACCAGGCGCTCCAGCAGGCCGTGATCGGCATAGCGCGGGTGCTTTTCGATGAAGGGCCACAGGCTCTCCATCACTTCGGTGACCGCCTGGAGGAATTCAGGCTGGCCGGGGTTGCGCTGTGCTACCTGCTCCAGGAAGCTGCCTACGGACTCGTACTTCATATCAGGGCCTATGTGGGTGGAAAAACGCGGGCGATGCGGCACCGCAGCACGAAATTATGCCAAAAGAACATGGGAAAATGCACCAAAGCTATGCACGAATACCTGATACGGTGCAAAGAACGCACGAAAAATGTGCGTTGGTACGGGTATGCGATCTGTTTTGGTGCGGTGGCGCGGGGTCACGCCGCTGTCACGGGGCGGCGGCAGAGTGGGCGATTTTGATCGGAGGAAAACCCCCTATGTCCCCATTCCATACCAAGGCCGGCCTGCTGGCGCTGGCCTCCATCGCGCTGCTGACCGCCTGCGGCGGCGATGGTGACGACGCGTATCCCACCCTCACCGGCGACAAGCCCCTGGTGCTGGGCCACCGTGGTGCCAGCGGCTACCTGCCAGACCACACGCTGGAAGGCTACAAAAAGGCGATCGAACTGGGGGCCGACTTCATCGAGCCCGACCTGGTCGCCACCAAGGACGGCGCGCTGATCGCCCGCCACGAGCCCAACATCACAAGCACCACCGACGTGGCCCAACGCCCCGAATTTGCCGCGCGCAAGACCAAGAAGGTGGTTGATGGCGTCGAGGAGGAGGGCTGGTTTGCTTCTGACTTCACCTTGGCAGAGATCAAGACCCTGCGCGCCGTTCAGCCGCTGGCCGAGCGTGACCAGAGCCACAACGGCAAGTACCCCATCCCCACGCTCGAAGAAGTGCTGGACCTGGCCAAGACCGAGGGCGCGCGCGTGGGTCGCACCGTGGGTGTGTACCCCGAAACCAAGCACCCCACCTACCACGGGAACCTGGGGCTCAAGCTCGAAGACCGCCTGCTGGCCGTGCTGGCCAAGTACGGCTACACCAGCAAGACCTCGCCCGTGATCGTGCAGTCGTTCGAGGTGTCCAACCTCAAGTACCTGCGCACCAAGACGCAGGTGCGCCTGGTGCAACTGGTGGATGCCGACGACGTCAAGCCCGACGGCAGCATGTCGCTCGTGGCGCCCTACGACAAGCCCTACGACTTCGCCCTGGCGGGCGACCCGCGCACCTTCGCCAGCCTGCTCACGCCGGAGGGGTTGAAGGAGGTGAAGACCTACGCCGACGGCATCGGCCCCTGGAAGCCCTACCTGATCCCCTCGAAGCAGGTGGACGCCAACAACGACGGCAAGCCCGACGACCTGAACGGCGACGGCAAGATCGACGAGCGCGACCGCGTGATGCTGCCCCCCACCGCCGTGGTGAAAAACGCCCACGCCGCCGGCCTGTTCGTGCACGCCTACACCTTCCGCAGCGAGGCACGTCGCCTGGCCTCGGATTTCAAGGGCGACCCCAAGGCCGAATACAAGCTGTTCTACGACCTGGGGGTGGACGGCGTGTTCAGCGACTTCCCGGACCACGCCAAGGCGGCGAGGGACCATTGATTCGAGGCAGTCCCAGGACGACGTCAGGCAATGAGGTTGCCCCTGAAAAGTGGAGTTCTTAACCCTTGTTGAAAATACCGACAAGGAGTTCAGAGATGAGTGACAAGCA